>NZ_JAKRNR010000071.1:0-4523 GCF_022346685.1 Sphingomonas sp. ACRSK
CACAGCCCGAAATACCGCCGGAAGGAGACTGACAGCGCGCCCATCATGGTCCCGCAACATCGAACAATGTCCTCGCCGGACGGACCGCTTCAAAATACGCGGTTTTTGCGGGTGTCCAGCTAGCTTGGACCGTGCAGCATCATGACTGTCTGGCGGATGTGCCGGATTGCTGGGGAAAAGACGCGATCCTGATGACCGATGACCGCGGTACAGGCGTCGTTAGTCGGTCCGTAGCCACTCAGGCGCGAATTAACATGCACATGACCGTTCAGTCAGGTGCGTTTAGTGCCGTCCCGACGGACGAGGTTCCGTACCAGGACTAGGCATCTTTCCGACGGCGCAATCTTGAGCTGAAGACGGAGCGTCGCCTCCACCTCTCGGCCCCCTCACTCCGCCGCCTGCGCCACCTTCCTCGGCTTCAGCAACGGCGCGAGATACTTGCCCGTGTAGCTGCGCGGTTCCTTGGCCACCTGCTCCGGCGTGCCTTCGGCGACGATCTCGCCGCCCTTGACGCCGCCCTCCGGCCCCAGGTCGAGGATCCAGTCGGCGGTCTTGATGACGTCCAGGTTGTGCTCGATCACGACCACGGTGTTGCCCTGCTCGACCAGCGCGTGGAGCACTTCCAGGAGCTTGCGCACGTCCTCGAAATGCAGGCCGGTGGTGGGCTCGTCGAGGATGTAGAGGGTGTTGCCGGTGGCACGGCGGGCGAGCTCCTTGGCGAGCTTGACGCGCTGCGCCTCGCCGCCCGACAGCGTCGTCGCCTGCTGGCCGACCTTGACGTAGCCGAGGCCCACCTCGGCGAGCATCGCCATGCGGTCGCGGATCGGGGGCACCGCCTTGAAGAACTCGTGCGCGTCCTCGACCGTCATGTCGAGCACGTCGGCGATGGACTTGCCCTTGAACTTCACCTCCAGCGTCTCGCGGTTGTAGCGGGCGCCGTGGCAGACGTCGCACTCGACATAGACGTCGGGGAGGAAGTGCATCTCGATCTTGAGCACGCCGTCGCCCTGGCACGCCTCGCAGCGGCCGCCCTTGACGTTGAAGCTGAAGCGGCCGGGCTTGTAGCCGCGCGCCTGCGCTTCGGGGAGGCCGGCGAACCAGTCGCGGATCTGGGTGAAGGCGCCGGTGTAGGTGGCCGGGTTCGAGCGCGGGGTGCGGCCGATCGGCGACTGGTCGATGTCGATGACCTTGTCGAGGTGCTGCAAGCCCGTGATCTTGTCGTGCTTGCCCGCGAGCACGCGCGCGCCGTTCAGCTGGCGGGCGGCGGCGGCGAAGAGCGTGTCGATGGTGAAGCTGGACTTGCCCGAGCCCGAGACGCCGGTGATGCAGGTGAAGGTGCCGAGCGGGATCGAGGCGGTGACGCCCGTCAGGTTGTTGGCGGTGGCATTGTGGACGGTGAGCTTCTTGCCCGTGCCCTTGCGGCGGGTGGCGGGGAGCGGGACCTCGCGGGTGCCGTTGAGATAGTCGGCGGTGACGGAGCCTTCGGTGGCGAGCACCTGGTCGAGCGTGCCCTGGGCGACGACTTCGCCGCCGTGGACGCCGGCGCCGGGGCCCATGTCGATCACATAATCGGCGGTGCGGATCGCGTCTTCGTCATGCTCGACCACCAGCACGGTGTTGCCGAGGTCGCGCAGGCGCCGAAGCGTGGCGAGCAGCATGTCGTTGTCGCGCTGGTGGAGCCCGATCGAAGGCTCGTCGAGGACGTAGAGGACGCCCGAGAGGCCCGAGCCGATCTGGCTGGCGAGGCGGATGCGCTGGCTCTCGCCGCCCGACAGCGTGCCGGAGGTGCGGTCGAGGTTGAGATAGTCGAGCCCGACGTTGTTGAGGAAGCCGAGGCGCTCGTCGATCTCCTTCAGGATCGCGGTGGCGATGGCGCGGTGCTGCTCGTTCAATTGGGCAGGCAGCGCCTGGAACCAGGCGAGCGCGTCCACCACCGAGAGATGGGTGGCGTGGGCAATGTCCTCGCCCGCGACCTTCACCGCGAGTGCTTCGGGCTTTAGGCGGGCGCCGCCGCAGGTCTCGCAGGGATGGCTGGCCTGATACTTCGAAAGCTCCTCGCGCATCCAGGCGCTCTCGGTCTGGAGCATGCGGCGGTTGAGGTTGCCGATCACGCCCTCGAACGGCTTCTTCACGTCGTACGACTTCTTGCCGTCGACGAAGGTGAGGGTGACGGGCTTGCCCGCGGTGCCGTGAAGGATGACCAGCTGCACCTCGCCCGGCAGGTCCTTCCACGCGGTGTCGAGGCTGAAGCCGAACTCGCGCGCGAGGCTGCCCAGCACCTGCATGTAATAGGGCGAGGGCGGGTTGGACTTGGCCCAGGGAACGATCGCGCCCTTCTTGATCGTGAGATCGTGGTTGGGGACCACGAGGTCGGCGTCGAACTCGAGCTTTTCGCCGAGACCATCGCAGGCGGGGCAGGCGCCCTGGGGCGCGTTGAACGAGAACAGCCGCGGCTCGATCTCGGCAATGGTGAAGCCGGAGACGGGGCAGGCGAAGCGTTCGGAAAAGACGATGCGGTTGGCCGGGATGCCGGCGCCCTTCATCCCCTTGGTCGGGGTCGAGGCGGTCGCAAACTCCTGGCGCGCCTCTCGCACGCCGTTCTCGACTGCGTTCTCGGCTTCGCTCGAACTCCGCTCGAACCCAACGGGGGGCATCGGCGGCACGACCGCGTCGACCAGGTCGACATAGGCGAGGCCGTCGGCGAGCTTGAGCGCGGTTTCGAAGCTGTCGGCCAGGCGCGTGGCGATGTCGCCGCCGGTCACGAGCCGGTCGACCACCACCTCGATGTCGTGCTTGTACTTCTTGTCGAGCGCGGGCGCGTCCTCGATCAGATGGACTTCGCCGTCGATGCGGACGCGCTGGAAGCCGGCCTTCTGCCACTCGGCGAGTTCCTTGCGATACTCGCCCTTGCGGCCGCGCACGACGGGGGCGAGCAGCAGCAGGCGGGTGCCCTCGGGCAACGCCAGCACGCGATCGACCATCTGGCTGACGGTCTGCGCCGCGATCGGAAGGCCGGTCGCGGGCGAATAGGGGATGCCGATCCGCGCCCACAACAGGCGCATGTAATCGTAGATCTCCGTCACGGTGGCGACCGTGGAGCGGGGATTGCGGCTGGTCGTCTTCTGCTCGATCGAGATCGCGGGGGAGAGCCCCTCGATATGCTCGACATCCGGCTTCTGCATCATCTCAAGGAACTGGCGCGCATAGGCGGAGAGCGACTCCACGTAGCGGCGCTGCCCCTCTGCATAGATGGTGTCGAAGGCGAGGGAGGACTTGCCCGATCCCGACAGGCCGGTGATCACCGTGAGCGTATCGCGCGGGATGTCGATGTCGACGCCCTTGAGGTTGTGTTCCCGCGCGCCGCGGACGGAGATGTGGGTCAGACTCATGGAGGGCGTTCTACTTCCGTTCTGTGCGGGATGCCAGATGCGGGAGATAGGAAGCGGGCGCGGCGGTTGCGAGGGTGGGGCTTGCAGGACTCGCTCACGGCCTTAGCGCAAGCAAGGCAGTCGCCTCGGCTGCCAAAGCAATCCGACGCCGAACCGCTGAATGCAGGTAAGTTGTAGCTTTAGCTTGGCAACTCGCGAATCTCCTGCAACAAATCTCGGCATAGAGTTAAAGGGGGAGATGATCTGGTGGCGTTTAAGCTTGGCGGTACTTCCAGCATTTCGCTCGACAGTCCAGAACGCATGTTTCTCGACTTCAGCGATCGTGCTTTCAAGGGTCTTCTGACACACCAGGGCCATGTTCTCGCGGAGTATCAGTCCAAAGCGCTATCGGTGCCTAACGTTGCCATCAAGTTACCGACTGGCAGTGGTAAAACGCTCGTTGGAGCGCTCATCGCAGAATGGCGACGGCGGAAAATGCAAGAGCGTGTCGTCTATGTATGTCCAACACGACAGCTCGCATATCAGGTGGTGGAAGAAGCTCGCACGAAGTACGGGATGGCTGACACTATTGCTCCGTTTGTTGGGCGGAAAGCCGATTACAACCCTTATGACAAAGGGAGATTTCAGTCAGGCGATGTGGTCGCGGTGACTACGTATGGTGGGCTGTTCAACGCCAAAACCTTCTTCGATGAGCCTCACTGCCTTATTTTCGACGATGCGCATGCTGTCGAAAATTATATGGCGCAGCATTGGACGTTGCAGGTGGAGCGTGCTGGGCACCCGACGTTGTTCAGTGTGCTCGCAGCTATACTTGGCGAGGTTCTAGCTCCGATCGACGCGAAGCGCTTGCGCGAAGCCGCCGAAACGCGGTGGGACGCTTCATGGGTAGACATGGTGCCGAGGGCTGCGGTGGCTGTCATCGAGGCCCAACTCGTCGCCGCGTTGGACGAGCATCTCGCGAGCGATGATCTGCGCTGGAGGTGGCTGGAGTTGCGCGACCACCTTTCCGCTTGCTGACGTGACCCCCGTTTCTTCATCCACCTGGAACTAGAGACCGGCCCTTGAAGGGACGGACGGAATGAAGCGGAAGCAGTTTACGGAAGAGCAGATCATCGGCATCCTGAAGGAGGCCGA
>NZ_JAKRNR010000072.1:0-4472 GCF_022346685.1 Sphingomonas sp. ACRSK
TCACCCAGCAGTTGAGCTCTTTCGAAAAGAAGACCTCCGGGTTTTCGGCCTGGCCTCGGATGGTGTCGGGCAAGACCTGCGAACCGGTCTTGGTGAAAGGACCGGCCGGGCTGCTGCCGACCGCGAGGCCGATGTGCCACTGATTGTTCGGCCCGTTACTGACGGCCGAGTAGAACAGGTAATAGTTTCCTGCGCTGAAGACGATGCAGGACGCATAGGCGTCGTTCGCATCGAAGCTTCCGGCCGGACCCGTCGTTACCGTATTGCGAACGTAGGTGTAGGGTCCGTTGATGTTAGACGCCGACCAGACGTCGGAAGTGTACGGGCCGCTGCATACCTCGTTTTGGTAGACGCTGCCCGCGGTGAGACGGTGCAGATAATAGGTGCCGTCTCGGTGATCCAAGAATAGGTTGTCCGCCGCAGGCCATTGGCCGTCGTCATAGCCGTGGTTGCGGCTGATGCCGGGGACATCGCCGAGCTTGGTCCAGGTCACACCGCCGTCTGTGCTCCTGCTGTACTGCGGACGCCACGGGCTCAGGGGGTCCGACGCGAGTCCGCTGCCGTTGCCGGCGCCGTAGAACTCGTACCACGTCCCATCGGTGTCGATGAACAGGAACGTCTCGCGGTTCCCGCCCGCATCGCTGCTGCCGAAAGGCCCGGGGGTTTGTGCAATCACAGGCGAGGGGCCGTAGGTCAGGAGCGCGGGCTTCAGAACGGAGGTCCAGGCGGAAGTATCGCCGGTCCACCCGTTCAGGGTGCCGTCGCTCTTGTAAAGCAAGCCACGACCGTTCGTCTCCGTGCTGTATGCGACTGCGACAGCCGCGCGTGCCAGCTCTGCCGATGAACGCGCGGATTCCGCCGAAAGGCCGGAAGCAGTTGCCGAACCTGCCGCAGCTGCTTCGCTCAGTTGAACAGACTCCTTCGCCTCCGTGAAAATCGCCTTGTCCGCATCGGTAAGCCCCGGCCCACGCAGCCCGCCGACTTGTGCTCGAATAATCTCTCTCATGCGATGGTCACTCCCGGATCTGCGATGAAACTCCCCCCCGCCAGTCGTTCCGACTGCCCGTCGGCGTAGGTGATGAGGATGTCGAAGGCGAAGGTCTGCGGGTCGCCGGGCTCGGGCGTCTGGAGACCCGGCAGCGAGCGCAGGGTGTTCGGTTCGGAACCGTCAACAGCCCCAGGCTTCACCGAAGGCTCAAGGGTCAGCTCTCGAAGGTCGTCTTCCGAGTTCCCTGTGCCGCCCACGAGCTTGTCAGTGAATGACACATTGCTGATCGTCAGCATCGCGTTGCCTGGCTGCCCCGGATAGAGCCGCAGCTGCATGTCGATGCGCGCACCGGCAAGCGGCAGCGGTCGTCCTCGATATTCGTAGATGAGCGTCGGCGCCCACGTCGCATTGCGCGACGCGGCGAACGTCTGTTGAACTGGCATTAGCTACCCCTTGTGGTGGGACATCGAGCGTTCGGAGGAAGGTGCGCGGACGGAACCGTTACGAAACGGTCACCTGGACGGCCGCGCTGGTCGCAGTCGATCCGTCGCTGCCATAGGCGCGGATCGCATAGCTGTGCGTGCCCACTGCCGCGTCCACCGTCACCGCCATGATTGCGCCCAAGCCGCCCAGGATCTGGTCGGCCCCTTCCACGCCATCGGTGAGGATCGTGACATGGTCGAACACCTCGGACTTCGGATTGCGCCAGGTCAGGTCAACCTTCAGCGGGGCGCTCTGCCTGGCGGTAAGCTCCGACGGGGCGGCGAGCATGTTCTCGATCGCAAAGTCGCCTGCGGTCACCGGCCCCAGCACCAGCCGGTCGCTGTACGCGCCGCCGACCATGTACCGCACCGCCACCTCGTACTGCGTGCCGGAGGTGACGCTGGTGATCTCCTTGCGGACGATCGCCGGCCCATCGAGGCCGCCACCGCTCCAATTCGCCTCCGGATCCGCGCCAGCCGCATAGGGCCGGTATTCGAACAGCACGCCCGCCATTGGCCGATCGTCGGCCGCGCCGGTGACGATCAGCGCCGGCACCGACACGCCGTTGGCGCTCAGCACGGTACCGGTCGCCGACCAGTCCTCCGCCGCCGGGGCCGAGAGGTCGACCTCGGGTACCGACAGGTCCGGTGTCGGCGGCGCGGTGCCGCTCTACCCCAGAGCGAAGCTATGCTTCGACTCTGTCTCCGAGCGGCAGGTGAAGGTCACGCCGACACTGGCCGAATCCAATTCCCGGTTGCGCAGCACCACGTCGCGAGCGACCAGCGCTGCCTCCGGAATATCGACCGTCAGGCAGTCTCCCGGCCGATACCCGATCATGGTCGACTGACAGGGAAGAAGAATGCCCTCCAGCTCGCGGCCGTTCAGTATCTCGTAGAGGCCCAGCTGCGCGCCCTGGTCGACCTGCTGCACCAGCGGGAACTCGATTTCCCGCGGGCGGCTGCCGCCATCAACCGCGACATAATCCGGGATCGGGATCGCGTTCAACGGCACCACCTGCCAGCCGTGGCTCTCCAGGCGCACCTTTGCGATCACCGTGTTGCGCCGCGCGCGCCGGGATGCCGTGCCCGGCACGTCGACGTCGCCGATGATGTCGGCGCTGGCGATCCGCCCGATCGACACCTTCGGTGCGTTGAAGGTCACCGACAGCTGACCGGCGACCGGCATCGGCTCGCCGCCGCCGGCCTGGCAGATCATCTTCAGGATGTCCCAGCCGTTGTCGGCGCTGGTGTAGACGACGCCGCCGACCTTCCAGTTGTTGGCATCGCAGACGTTCGCCCACTCGACGAAGGGCGGAAGGTCGATGCCGATCGCCTTCATGCCGCCGCCGGCGATTAGGACGCCGTTCTGGATCCGGCCATATGCCCAGGTGATCGCGTGCAGCGCCGGGTTCTCGCTGTAGACGTACGTAGCCTCCTGCCCCAGCCGGCAACCACCCTGGCCGCCCGGATAGGTGCTGTCGAGGCGCGGATCGTAGACGAACACCCCTTCCAGGATCCGGCCACGCTCCGGCACGCCGTTCGGGTACTTCTTGCCCTTGCTGTCGAACTTCAGCGTCCACAGGTCGGCGGCGAGGCCGGATAGCTTGGAGGCGGACGTCCAGCCGGGGAACGGTCCCTGCGGGCCATGCAGTGCTCGACCCTCCGGACAGGCACCCAGCTGCTCGTCCAGCCACATGTATCCAGAATAGGTGCCCTGCGCCGCGCCGCCGGCGAAGCTGACGGTCTTCTTCTCGACCTGGAACGGTCCCAGGCTCTTGACTGGTCCGATGCTGTGGACGGCGACCCAGCTCTCCAGGCTGTTCTTTGGCCCGTAATACTGCCGGTGCACGACCTTGCCGGCTGAGTAGGTCCGCCCCATCGCATAGGGCAGGCCAGATTCCTTATCGATCGTGAACTCGGTCGGGTTGCCGCCAAGCGAGCCCTTCGGCGTCGCGACAGCGGAGGCGATCGACAGCGCCGCTGCGGCCGCCTGCGTGGCGCTGGCGACACCGGCGATCGAGAGGCCGCCGATGCCCGCACTGCCGGCCGCCGCCGCTGCGGTCGCGCCGACCACGGCGCCGACGCCGGTGGCGACAAGCGCCACAGCGCCCACCACAAACGCTGCGGTGCGCAGAGCTTTCGCCATGGTTGCCTCTCAGACCCGCCAGGCGGCGAGGTATTGGACCGGCTGCAGGATGTCCGCGCCGTCGACGTCTTCGTGGTAGCCGAGCACCCGGCCGTTCCCGACCGCAACGCTCAGCGCGCCGCCGAACGGCCCCTCGGCCGGAAGCAGCACCAGGTCCGCCACCCAGGCGGCGGCAGGCGCGATGCGGGGCAACCCAATCGCGTCAATCGCCGCGGCGAGGTCCTCGAAGCCGGACCGCTGCAAAGCGCGCGCGGCGCCCAGCGCGGTGCGATAGCTACCCGCCTTCGCCAGCTGCGGACGGTGCCCCATCTTGCGAAGGACGAATGCCGCGAGGCGTGCGCAATCGTTCTTGCCATAGGCGAGCGGCTGGCCCTTGAACCGGTCGACGGCCGCCTGGGCGGCATGCTGGCGGCGGAGGAGCTCGCTCACAGGCCGATGTTCCCCAGGAAGGAAGGGTTCAGGCTGCCGCCCGTCGATCGCACCGCCGAAGGCGGGCGCTCCACGCCCCAGTTCGACGTCTTGTCGATGCCGGTCATGTTCGCGCAGCCCGTTTCGCCGGGCCACACCAGCTGGTGCCAGCTGTCGGACAAGCGAGCGCCCTTCTCTTCGTCGTGGAAGGGCTCCAGCGCAGAGACGCAGCGCCACTCCAGCGACCGGGTGCCCTTGCCGACGCGGATGCGCGGCACATCGAGCTCGCCCGCGAACAGCTGGATAGGCTCCGGCAGAAGTTGTCCTGTCGCGGGATCGATCAGCCCTAGCCAGCCGCCCACCTCGCCACCCTGGGCCGTGGCATCTGCCAATTCGGAGGCGACGGCATCGTTCGGCGGGATGAAGGTCAACGACCAGTCTGGTGCCT
>NZ_JAKRNR010000073.1:0-4186 GCF_022346685.1 Sphingomonas sp. ACRSK
GGGCGGCGGCGGCTTCGGCGGCGGCGGCGGCGGGTCGTTCGGCGGCGGCGGCGCTTCGGGGAGCTGGTGATGCATCTGAGCAAACAGGATCATGCGGCGGTCACGGCTGCCGTGGCCGCAGCCGAGCGCGGCACGGACGGCGAGATCGTGACGGTGGTCGCGGGCCGATCCGACTCCTACCACGACGTGGCGCTGCACTGGGCGGTACTCGCCATGCTGCTGGTGCTGGCGCTGCTGTCGGTGTGGCCCGGCATGGCGGCGGCATTGTATGAGCGGGTGTTCGATCCCTGGACGCAGGTGGTGCACCCGACCGTGCTGCTGCTGATCGCGCTGCTGCTCCAGACGCTGGCGTTCCTTGTCGTTCGGCTGCTGCTCGCCATCCCGAAGCTGCGGATCGCGATGACGCCCGGCGCCACCAAGACGCGGCGGGTGCGCAGGCGCGCGGTGGGGCTGTTCCGCACCGCGGCCGAGAAGCGTACGCGTGCGCGCACCGGCGTGCTGCTCTACCTGTCGCTGGCCGAGCACCGTGCCGAGCTGATCGCCGACGAGGCGATCCACGCCAAGGTCGCGCCCGAAGTGTGGGGCGAGGCGATGGCGGCGCTGGTCGCCTCCGTGCGCGAGGGGCGCGTCGGCGAGGGCATGGCACGCGCGGTCGAGCAGGTGGGCGTGGTGCTCGCCGAGCACTTCCCGCGCAGCGCCGACGACATCAACGAACTACCGGACCGATTGATCGAACTATGACCAAGGACGCGAACCTCCCCGTCGAGACGATGTGGGAGGGCAAGTACATCGTCGCCAAGAAGCAGGGGACGTGGGAATATGTGGGCCGGGCCCGCGGCATCGAGGCGGCGGTGATCCTGGCGGTGGACGACGAGGGCTGCGTGCTGCTGGTCGACCAGTTCCGCATGCCGCTTGGCAGGCGCTGCCTGGAACTGCCGGCCGGGCTGATCGGCGACGACGTCGCCGGCGAGGGTGCCGAGATCGCCGCTGCGCGCGAGCTGGAGGAGGAGACGGGCTACCGCCCCAGCAGGATCGAGCCGGTCGGCATGTTCCATTCCTCGCCCGGCATGGTCTCCGAAGGGTTCACGCTGATGCGGGCGACCGAGCTGGTGAAGACCGGCGAGGGCGGCGGCGTCGACGGCGAGGACATCACCGTCCACCGGGTGCCGCTCGCCGAGGTCGAGTCCTTCATCGCCGCCAAGCGCGCCGAGGGCTTCGCGATGGACGTGAAGCTGCTGCTGCTGCTGGGCGCCGGGATCCTGGCGGGGCGGTAAGCGCCGCCCCGCACCTAGGCTTAGCGGAAGTTGTCGGCGTAGGCCTGGAGCTTGAGCTTGCGCTCGGGCGCGGGCACGACGTGGTAGGTCAGGCCCTGCTTCTCGGCATAGGCCTGGGCCGCTTCCACGGTCGGGAAGGTGAGGCGGACCTGGTCGCGGGTGTCGCCCGAGCCGGCCCAGCCGGTCAGCGGATCCGGCTGCTTGGGCTCGGTGGACTCGAACTCCAGGACCCACATGTCGGTGCGGGCGCGGCCGGACTGGGTGGAATTCTTGGGGCGCTGGTAGATACGGGCGGACGGCACAAGCTTCTCCACGCGGGAAATGGGGTTTGTTGGCAAACGCTCTAACGCCCCTCGCGCGCCCGCGCATCCGCATTTTTGGTGCGCAGCGTCGCGGAGGCCGAGGCGGGATCGTCCGGCCAGGGGTGGCGCGGGTAGCGGCCGCGCATCTCTTTCGCGACCGCCGCCCAGCTGCCGGCCCAGAAGCCAGGCAGGTCGCGGGTCGTCTGGATCGGGCGGCCGGCGGGCGAGGTGAGGCTCAAGACCAGCGGCACTGCGCCGCCGGCGACGGTCGGGTGGCGGGCGAGGCCGAACAGCGCCTGGGGGCGCAGCTCGACGCGCGGGCCGCCCTCGGCACCATAGTCGATCGCGTGGGTGGAGCCGGCGGGGCTTTCGAAGCGGGCGGGGGCGAGGCGGCGGACGGCCTGCATCGCATCCCAGCCGGCGAGCGACTCCAGGGCTTGCGTCAGCGCGGAGGGTGCGATCGCGTCGAGCCGGCGCTTGCCCGAGAGCAGCGGCGGCAGCCATTCGTCGAGGCGGTCGAGCAGCACCGCGTCCGACAGCGGATCGTCGATGCCGCCCATCTCTGCGGCAAAGCGCGCGCGGGCGCGCAGGGCGCCGGCGTCGTCACCCCAGGGCAGGAGGGCGAGGCCGTGGGCGCGCACGCCCTCTAGCAATGCCGCCTCGATCTCGGTTGCGGAGGCGGCGCTGTCGGGGCCGGAGCTCAGGCGGAGAGCGCCCAGCGCACGGGCGCGGACGGCGCTGATCGCGCCGGTGGCGGGATCGAAGACCACGTCGCGGCGCACGGCGATGCGGTCGCCGAACAGCGACTCGATCGTGGCGAGGTCGAGCGCGGCAGCCGAGAGGATGCGCGCCCCCGAGGCGGCGCCCTGGGTCTCGGCGACCGCGAGCCATTCGGCACTGGCGAGCGGCGAAGTCGGGTCGAGGCGGAAGCCGCGGCCGCCGACGCTGGCCCAATGTTCGCCGCTCGCGTCACGGCGGCGAGCGACGCGGTCGGGGAAGGCGAGCGCGACGCAGGTGGCGAGCGCCTGCGGGTCGCGATCGGCCGGCGGTGCGGCGGGGACGAGCTTTGCCCAGCGTTGCGCCATGCGGCGGCCGGCCTCGGCGCGCTGGCCGCGCTCGCTGCGCCAGCGGCGGTGGCGCAGGTCGAGGTCGGCATCCTGGCCGCCCATCCCGCGCTCCCCGAGCAGCACCGCGACTTCGGCGGCGACCTGGGCGAGGCCGCGCTCGCCGGCGCGCACCAGCATGTGGCCGAGGCGCGGGGGGAGCGGGAGGGAGGCGATGACGGCGCCGTGCGGCGTCGGCCGGCCGTCGGCGTCGATCGCCTCCAGCGTGGCGAGGCGCGCCTTGGCCTCGGCGATCGCGGCGGCGGGCGGCGGATCGAGCCAGCGCAGCGTGCTGGGATCGGTGACGCCCCAGCGCGCGCAGTCGAGCACCAGCGCGGACAGGTCCGCCTCCAGGATCTCGGGCGGGTCGAAGCGCGGCAGGCCGGCGGTGGCGGCTGCTTCCCACAGGCGATAGGCGACGCCCGGCCGCTGGCGCGCGGCGCGGCCGGCGCGCTGGGTGACGGCGGCCTGGCTGGCGCGCTCGGTCACCAGCCGGGTCATGCCGGCGGCGCGATCGTAGCGCGGGCGGCGGGCGAGGCCGGAGTCGACCACGGTCGAGATGCCGTTGAGGGTCAGCGAGGTCTCGGCGATGGCGGTGGCGAGGACGAGCTTGCGGCGGCCTTCCGGATCGGGGGCGATCGCGGCGCGCTGCTGGCCAGGCTCCAGGCTGCCGTGCAGGCGGTGGAGGACGATGTCGGGGCCGAGGCCCTCCAGCCGTTCGGCAGTGCGCTCGATCTCGCCCACGCCCGGCAGGAAGGCGAGCACGCCGCCGTCGGTGTCGGCGAGCGCCGTGCGGATCGCGCGGGCCATGCCGTCCTCGATCCGCTGTTCGGCGGCGCGGCCGAGGTGGCGGAGTTCCAGCGGGTGGCTGCGGCCTTCGCTCTCCACCACCGGCGCGTCGTCGAGCAGGCGGGCGAAGCGGGCGCCGTCGAGGGTCGCCGACATGGCGACGATGCGCAGGTCCGGCCGCAGCCCGGCCTGGGCGTCGAGCGCGAGGGCGAGGCCGAAGTCGCTGTCGAGGCTGCGTTCGTGGACCTCGTCGAACAGCACCGCCGAGATGCCGGCGAGTTCGGGATCGGCCTGGATGCGGGCGACGAAAATGCCCTCGGTCACCACCGTCACGCGGGTCGCGGCCGAGCGGCGGCTGTCCATGCGGGTGGCGTAGCCGAAGGTGCGGCCGACGGGTTCGCCGGCAAGTGCTGCCATGCGCTCGGCGGCGGCGCGGGCGGCGATGCGGCGGGGCGAGAGCAGCAGCACCTCGCCGGTGCACCAGGGCTGGTCGAGGAGTGCGGGGGCGACCGCGGTGGTCTTCCCGGCGCCGGGCGGGGCGACGAGCACGGCGCTGCTGCGCGCGGCGAGGTGGCCGAGCAGGGCGGGCAGGACGGCGTGGATCGGCAGGGTCATCGCGGCGAAAGGTTAGTCGAAAGTTAGTCCAAGGTGCGGGGTCGCACCGGCTGCCCGGAGGGGCAGCGTGGCGGCTCCATGCCATGGTTTGGCGGGGTAGGAC
>NZ_JAKRNR010000074.1:0-3365 GCF_022346685.1 Sphingomonas sp. ACRSK
GCGGGGTTCCGGTTGAAGCCGGGGGGCGGGTCGGGCGCCCGGCACCCCGGCTCCCGCTCTAGCAGGAGCCCGGGGCGCGGGAGCCCGGATTCAGGCGCCGGCGGTGCTGGTGTCGTCGGTACCGCCCGTGCCGCTGCGACCGAGGCGGGCGGGGAGCGTCTTGCTGCCGTTCGCCTCCAGCCCGAGCGCGGTGATGGTGTCCAGCGCGGTCGCGCCCACCACAAAGGCGACGGCGCCCCAGATCGCGCGGTTGCGCGGGCTCTTGGCCGCCGCGAGCCCGAGCGCGGTCAGGTCCATCGCGTCGCCGACGACCCGGTTCCACATGCGGGCCGAATGGGCGGGCGCCTGGAGCAGGCCGACGCCGGCGGCGACTTCGCGCGCGCCGAACGCGCGGACCAGCCCTTCATGGCCGTCCGCATCGAGGGTGCGGGCGATGCGCCGCGCGCCGAGCAGCTCGGCTGCGCCCAGCGCAAGGCTGAACACGCCGAGGCCGAAGCTGAGTTTCCTGGCATCCATGGTCGGTCTCCTTCGTCAGGGGCGGCTCCCCCGTGAAGGGGAGCCGGCCGGGTCAGTCGCGCAGGTCGGCGGGCACGGTGCCGCCGTTGCTCGCGAGCTCGCGCATCACCGCCTTGTGCAGCCAGATGTTCATTTCGGCAGAGCCGTCCTTGGCGCCGGTGTAGCCGAGCTCGGTCGCGAGCTCCTTGCGGTTGTCGAGGCTGGGATCGAGATCGAGCAGCTTCATCAGATCGACGATCGAGGTGCGCCAGTTGAGGCCGGGGTGCGCGGCCTCGCGCGCCTTCAGCACCGCTTCGACATCGACCGGCTGGCCGCTGGTCGGCTCGGCCGCGGTGGTCTGCGGCGGGGTGGCGGCGCCGGGCACCGGATCGGGGATGTGGACGGCGACGGTCTTGGTCTGGGTGACGGTGCCGTTCTTGGCCGCCGCCGCCTCTGCGCGATCCTTCTGGCCGAAGTAGTTGTCGCCGAAGGGGCCGCCGTCCTTGCCGAAGATGGCCGTCTTGATCTTGCCGAAGATGCTCATGCTCTCGTCCCGTGATGAGGTTCACCGGAGGTAACGAGCGGGGGGCGGGCTGGTTCATCCCGCCCGTCGTGTGAACGTGGCGCGTCGTCGGGCGCCGGCGGGGCATCGCGGGCCGCCTGCGCATCGCGCGCGGCCATCGCGTCGAGCTCCGCGATCGCGGCGATGTCTTCCTCGCTCAGATAATCGTCGTCGCTGAGGATCGGGATGGTCATGGGCCAAGCGGCGCTTCGGGCGCGGCGGCACGCGGCGGGTGCGGGGCGCTGCCGTCGAGGAGCGCGCCGAACCAGGCGTCGCGCGCGGCGTGATCGGGCGCGAACTTCTCCTGCTCATGGATGCGCAGCTGCTCCACCTCCTCCATGTCGAGTTCGCGTTCATAGTCCGGGTCGCCGTAGCGGCCGAAGCAGTCGCCGTCGAAGCCCGGCGGCGGTGGGAAGCGGGTGCGCCATTGCTCGCGGAGGTCGCACCACCAGACCGGCTCCGTGGCTTCGGCGGGCGCGTGGCTTTCCGGCGCCGGCTCGGGCGGAAGTTGAGGAAGTTGAGGCTCGGGCGGGGGTGGCGCAACTTCGGGCTCGGGGGTGGCGACGCGCAGCAGGCCGGCGGCCTCGGCGCGGCGCCACTGGTCGGCGGTCCATTCGGCGCGGTGGGCGGGATCGCAGTCGGAGACGTCGATCTCGCTCGCGAGGCCGGCGCCGGCCTGGAGGAAGCGATCGGCGCGGGCGAGGGCGACGACCGGCTCGACGTCCGCCGCCTGTTCGGCGCGGTTGGCGAGGAACAGTGCGGCGCGCGCGGGGCCGGCGTCTCGGCCGAGCAGATCGAGGAAGCCGTCGAACTCCTGCGCGACGATGCGGGCGGCGTGGTGGGCTGGGCCGGAGGCGGGCGCGTCCGCCTGGGCATCGAGCCGGGCGAGCAGGCGGGTGGCGAGGCCGTTGTCGTAGCGGTCGCGCGTCCAGGTGCCGCCGTCCCGGCGGGTGCCGGTCTCGGTCTGGCCATAGAAAGCGCGGGCGAGCAGCGTGTCGGCGACGCGTTCGCGGGCGAGCAGGTTGGCGGCGTGCCAGCCGAGTGCGAAGCCGGCGCCGGCCGCTCGGCGGCGCAGCGCATAGGCGGAGGCGACGGACAGGTCGACGATGCGGCAGGCGTTCTCGACCGTGTGCCCTTCGGCCACGCATTCGAGGAAGCGGCGCTGGCGTTCGGGCGTCCAGCCGTCCTGGCGGAAGCGCGGGGTGGCTTCGGGGGTGTCGAGGATCGCCTCGGGCGCGTCGGCGGCGCTCATCGGGCGGCTCCGGCCAGGCGGCGGAACAGGGCGGCGGTGTGCTCGGCGGCTTCGCGGGCGCCGGGCTGCGGGGGCACGCGGGTGCCGATGCGGCCGGCGTCGAGGTGGTCCGACCAGGCGCGGGTGACGGGATCGTTGAGGTCGATGGCGTCGCGGACGGTGCGCGACAGCATGGGGAGCGGTGCGGGCGACGGCTGGGGGCGGTGCATGGGCGTCCTCCTTCAACAGGCGGACCGGCCATCTATCGCAAGTCGGGGGTTGTAGGACAGCGTGCTGTGCGAGGCGTAGCGAAGCTACGACGAGCGTCGACAGCACGCCCGGACGGCGGCGCTACGGGCGCCGACCGACGCCGCGGCTTTGCCGCGGCGCATGCAGTTCAGATGCTCAGCCGAGCACTTCGCGGACCGCGCGGCGCGCGATGTCGCGCGGGCACTGGTCGACCGGGAAGAGGCGGCGATGGAGCGGCACGAAGGCCGCGAAAGCCTGGTTCGACGGCGAGGTAACCTGGGTCTGCTGAATCGATTGAATGAAGTTCATGATGTTCCTGTTGTTGTTCCAAAGAGACGCCGTCCGGATGGACGGCAGCCGCCATTCTCGCGTCCCGCCGGCGTGCGGCGGGGCATGGGGGAATAAGGCGGAAGCGGCGCGAAAGTTCCGGATGCGGAACGGGTCCGCGCCTGAGGTTGGAGGTGGGGTGTGGGGGCGAGGGTGCAAGGGGGCGCCTGTGACGCACTTGCGTTGATGTAATCTGTGGACTTGCGGTCTAGAAATGTGACGACTAGCATTGGTCAAGATGAAGAACCTACTTAAGTTTGTCGCCTTTTTTACTATAGCTTCTGCGGCGGGCGCTGGCGCATCGCTCCTGCTGCACGTGCTAAATGTGTCAGGTGGTGCTCAAGCCGTGGATGTGAGCTATACGGACTTCCTATCCATAATGAACCGCGCCGGGTTTGTCGGAGGCCCCAACTCCTGAGAGGAAGGGGCTATGACGAGCAAGACGACGAACAAGTTCTCACCTGAGGTACGCGCCCGGGCGGTGCGGATGGTGCTGGACCA
>NZ_JAKRNR010000075.1:0-3203 GCF_022346685.1 Sphingomonas sp. ACRSK
CGTAACACTGCTCTGCCGAGTTTCGTGTCGGCCTTCGGGCTGATCCAGTGTTGTCGTTGGTGGTGTGGACTCTCAAGCGTGAGGTAAGGGCAATTCGTGGATGCCTTGGCATGTACAGGCGATGAAGGACGTGGCACGCTGCGATAAGCGTCGGTGAGGTGTGAGCAACCTTTGACCCGACGATTTCCGAATGGGGGAACCCACCTTCACCATTTAATTCAGCCGGTGTGCAAACATCGGCCGGGTTAAATGGGAAAGGTATCACCGAAGTGAATACATAGCTTTGGTGAAGCGAACCCGGTGAACTGAAACATCTCAGTAGCCGGAGGAAAAGACATCAACCGAGATTCCGTTAGTAGTGGCGAGCGAACGCGGACCAGGCCAGTGCCTGATATTCAACTAGCAGAAGCTTCTGGAAAGTAGCGCCATAGCGGGTGACAGCCCCGTATGCGAAAGTGATGTATCAGGACTCGAGTAGGGCGGGACACGTGAAATCCTGTCTGAACATGGGGGGACCACCCTCCAAGCCTAAATACTCGTACATGACCGATAGCGAACTAGTACCGTGAGGGAAAGGTGAAAAGCACCCCGATGAGGGGAGTGAAACAGTACCTGAAACGGATTGCCTACAAGCAGTGGGAGCATCTTTAGGGTGTGACCGCGTACCTCTTGCATAATGGGTCTGTGACTTAATGTATCAAGCAAGCTTAAGCCGTTAGGTGTAGGCGTAGCGAAAGCGAGTCTGAATAGGGCGACCATAGTTTGATGCATTAGACCCGAAACCCGGCGATCTATGCATGACCAGGATGAAGGTGCGGTAACACGCACTGGAGGTCCGAACCGATTAACGTTGAAAAGTTACCGGATGAGTTGTGCTTAGGGGTGAAAGGCCAATCAAGCCGGGAAATAGCTGGTTCTCCGCGAAAACTATTGAGGTAGTGCCTCGAGCGAATACCCTAGGGGGTAGAGCACTGGATGGGCTAGGGGGTCGCGAGATCTACCAAACCTAACCAAACTCCGAATACCTAGGAGTACTACTCGGGAGACAGACGGCGGGTGCTAAGGTCCGTCGTCAAAAGGGAAACAGCCCTGACCTACAGCTAAGGTCCCCAAGTCGTGTCTAAGTGGGAAAGCATGTGGGAATCCCAAAACAACCAGGAGGTTGGCTTAGAAGCAGCCATCCTTTAAAGAAAGCGTAACAGCTCACTGGTCTAAACAAGGGTTCCTGCGGCGAAGATGTAACGGGGCTCAAGACACGCACCGAAGCTTAGGGTGTGATCTTTGATCACGCGGTAGCGGAGCGTTCCGTACGCCTGTGAAGCGGGAGGGTAACCGACCGTGGAGGTATCGGAAGTGCGAATGCAGACATGAGTAGCGATAAAGAGGGTGAGATGCCCTCTCGCCGAAAGACCAAGGGTTCCTGCGCAAGGCTAATCCGCGCAGGGTGAGCCGGCCCCTAAGACGAGCCCGAAGGGGGTAGTCGATGGGAATGCGGTTAATATTCCGCAGCCTGGTGGTGTGTGACGGATGGCGTGTGTTGTCAGCTCTTATCGGATTGAGCTGGCTTCGAAGCTGTCCCGGGAAATAGCCCCACCGTATAGACCGTACCCGAAACCGACACAGGTGGTCAGGTAGAGTATACCAAGGCGCTTGAGAGAAGTGTCCTGAAGGAACTCGGCAAATTGCCTCCGTACCTTCGGAAGAAGGAGGCCCCATGTATGCGCAAGCACTCATGGGGGGCACAGGCCAGGGGGTAGCGACTGTTTAGCAAAAACACAGGGCTCTGCTAAGTCGGCTTCAAGACGACGTATAGGGTCTGACGCCTGCCCGGTGCCTGAAGGTTAAGTGGAGGGGTGCAAGCTCCGAAATGAAGCCCAGGTAAACGGCGGCCGTAACTATAACGGTCCTAAGGTAGCGAAATTCCTTGTCGGGTAAGTTCCGACCTGCACGAATGGCGTAACGACTTCCCCACTGTCTCCAGGACATGCTCAGCGAAATTGAATTCTCCGTGAAGATGCGGAGTACCCGCGGTTAGACGGAAAGACCCCGTGCACCTTTACTGCAGCTTCAGAGTGGCAGTGGACAAGAACTGTGTAGAATAGGTGGGAGGCTTTGAAGCACCGGCGCCAGCTGGTGTGGAGCCATCAAGTGAAATACCACCCTGTTGTTGTTTACTGTCTAACCTCGAACCATGAAACTGGTTCAGGGACCCTCTGTGGCGGGTAGTTTGACTGGGGCGGTCGCCTCCTAAAGAGTAACGGAGGCGCGCGAAGGTTGGCTCAGGTCGGTTGGAAACCGACTGTTAGAGTGCAATGGCATAAGCCAGCCTGACTGCGAGACTGACAAGTCGAGCAGAGACGAAAGTCGGTCATAGTGATCCGGTGGTCCCTCGTGGAAGGGCCATCGCTCAACGGATAAAAGGTACGCCGGGGATAACAGGCTGATAACCCCCAAGAGCTCATATCGACGGGGTTGTTTGGCACCTCGATGTCGGCTCATCACATCCTGGGGCTGGAGCAGGTCCCAAGGGTTTGGCTGTTCGCCAATTAAAGTGGTACGTGAGCTGGGTTCAGAACGTCGCGAGACAGTTTGGTCCCTATCTGCCGTGGGCGTCGAAATTTGAGAGGAGTTGACCCTAGTACGAGAGGACCGGGTTGAACGTACCTCTGGTGTACCTGTCGTCGTGCCAACGGCGCAGCAGGGTAGCTATGTACGGACGGGATAACCGCTGAAAGCATCTAAGCGGGAAGCCTCCCTCGAGATAAGATTTCTTAGGACGGTCGGAGACCACGACCTTGATAGATCGGATGTGGAAGCGCGGTAACGCGTGTAGCTAACCGATACTAATTGTCCTATTCGCGCTTGAAGAGTCCCACCATCAACGACAACCCTGGTTGTCACGATGTGGATGTACCCTCAGCCTTCAACATCGATTTGAAAAACTTGTGTGCACCGGCTTCATTGCTTGGTGGCTATAGCGTCTGTGACCCACCCGATCCCATCCCGAACTCGGCCGTGAAACCAGACCGCGCCAATGGTACTATCGCTCAAGCGATGGAAGAGTAGGTCGTCGCCAGGCATTGAAGCTCGTGCACACAAACCCATTCACAATGCAATGCACCCTGGCGCGGGGTGGAGCAGCCCGGTAGCTCGTCAGGCTCATAACCTGAAGGTCACAGGTTCAAATCCTGTCCCCGCAACCA
>NZ_JAKRNR010000076.1:0-1795 GCF_022346685.1 Sphingomonas sp. ACRSK
ACCCTTGAGTGGGTGGACTGGTTCAACCATCGCCGGCTGCTCGAACCCATCGGCAACATCCCGCCTGCCGAAGCCGAGGAGCAATACTATGCTGCCGCGGACATCATCGATATGGCAGCGTGACTCACATCCAACGGCCTCCGGCAAACCCGGCGCGGTTCAGCGGGCGTGATTGGCTGGAGTACATTGGAGAGCAAGCTCCGTTCGCATTCCGTAGAATACTTCGCTAGGCAGCTCGAGAAAGATGCTCCGCTCCGTAAAGAGCTGGAGTCGATGTTCTCCGATATCGCGTATACCGGTATCGAGGGCTTGAAAAAGCCCAGCAACGACGAGGATCGATACACTGACTAAATTCAGTTTCACTCATCGAATTAGCGAAGATGAGTTGGGCATCTTGAATAAGTTTACCGAGAGCGTCCCCGTGAGAGTCGGAGCGCTAGCGGAGGCGCTTGGTCTCCGTGTAGTCCTAGCGACCCTCCCGATGAATATATCGGGAATGATACAGCCTGACGGCAATGGGCACGTCATTAAAATCAACAGATTTGAGTCAAAGGAGCGGCAGAGGTTCACGATAGCACACGAGATAGCCCATTATCTTCTGCACAAAGATAAAATAAACACGGGTATAGTAGACTCGGTTCTTTATCGGTCGAAGCTGTCATCTAAGATTGAAGCAGAGGCAAATAAGCTTGGCGCTGAAATCGTGATGCCCAGCGGAGCAGTCTCGCAGGCTATTTCCCGCGCCGGAGGGAACCCGGACGATGAGGACGTGGCTGAACTAGCCAGCCAGTTTGGAGTATCGCGGCAAGCTATGGCGATCAGGCTTAGTTAATAGGTGCTACAGCTCAGGGAATATGTTCCGCTTTTAAAGACGGGAGTCGCTGAGCTCGAAGCCTACCGCGCATTGTACCCGTCTGTTAAAAGTAGCCTGTTCCCCGTATTTTCCGCTCGTCCTTGGCCAAACGCTTCCCATTTTGAGTTCACCTTACGGAAAATCAGAGAAACCATAGAGGACCATCCATTCGGATTTGCTCTGGACTCTGATCGTTACCGGCACGGCGGTAAGAGGCCGGCTCAAGACGAGTTTGATGCTCTGTTCGATGAGAGACTCGGTTACGCACATTACTATGATGTGGTGGCGTCCTTTGCCAATGCCACCCCTGTATTGCTGCCAACAGCCAATGCAGATGTTCTCATTCGTCAAATCGGAAATGCTGAGAGGCTTGATCGTGGACTGATAATACATCAGAGGCGCGATGCGACTGTTCCCTTGTCACGCTTGATAACTAGGCTGCCTCCGCTTCCACATGATACGGTGGTCATTGTAGACGCGGGGTGGTCTCGCAATTATTTGGACCTGGAGGCATGGGCGATTCCCGTCATAGAAAGAGTTGTAGCAGCTCTTCCTGAAGCGGAAGTAGTAGTCATGTCGAGTTCCTTTCCAGACAGCTTCACCCACATTGTCGGAGACCAGGAAGAGGACGGTACGGAGCGCAGGCTCTACGCTGCGGCCCGCCAGCGATTTCAGCAAACCGATCTGACATTTGGAGACTGGGCTAGCACGCGCCCGTCTCAGGGCGGGGGCGGGAACACCATTCCGTCGCGTATTGATGTCGCGAAGATGAACTCGTGGCACATCTTTCGAGCCGATCCTGACGACGACCCAGGGTTTCCCGAGCTGGACACCCGCAAAAACCGATGGCGTTTCGGGGGCTATGGTGATTCATTGATCAGGAGCGATGATGGAGAGCCGTGGTGGATCCCAAGTCCCTGTTCAGTCTGAGCGACCATCTTG
>NZ_JAKRNR010000077.1:0-1547 GCF_022346685.1 Sphingomonas sp. ACRSK
GCTGCCGGGCTTGAACAGCAACGGGCGGGGTTAACCCCGCCCGTTGCTTCACCTGCGCTCATGCGCAACAACACCGGTCGGTCTCTGGTCGCAGCTGGATGAAAGACTGGGGTCACGTCATGTGGGATCGTAATCCGACCGGGGCGCTAGAATCTGCACGGGCGGTCCTCACCCTTCTTCAGGACGGTGGTCTAAAGGGATATCGCGGCTTGTGGAACTATCTGGCAGGTGACGCCGCCAGTCAGATAACTTCGACCGGAGGGGGCGACCTAAGCGGAGTGGCGCGTGAATACTACGGTCTCGCAGCGAGGGCGACCCCGAGTGTGGCGTGGTTTCGATCCTTGGCAGGCATGCGGGAGGCCCAAGCAGTCGAGGAAGCGAAGCCAGGGGCTACGGCCGCGGCGCTCATTGAAAGACTTGAGCATCGGTTCGCAGAACTCGGAACACGCCACGACGAGAAGTTCGCGAAGGTGGAACGACTGATCCTTGAAGGTATCGGTCAAGACGGCTTCGCTGCGTTCGAGCGTGCTCAGAAAGAGCTCGGCGCCCTCCTGGGTTTTGAAGCCGGAAACGAGGAGACTGATGGTGCGCCGGATCCTTGGTGGATGGCTAATGGCGACTTTGCGATTGTCTTCGAGGACTTTACAGAGGCTGCGCCGAAAACTCTGTTACCTGTAACAAAGGCGCGCCAAGTGAGTAGCCATCCGAACTGGCTACGTAACCGGCTGGCCCTAGGCAAGGATGCTACGATTATACCCGTCTTGGTGAGCGGTATCTCTGGTGCTGTGCCAGAGGCGGCAGTTCACCTTGAAAATGTCGCCTTCTGGAACGTTCATGATTTCCGAACATGGGCGGCAAATGCTCTCGTCGTCATCCGTTCTCTCCGGACGACCTATCCCGGCGCCGGAGACCTGTTCTGGCGCGAGGAGGCAATGGCAGCTTATGCCGCGAACGGCCTCGATCCCGCGAGCCTCGCAGAACGACTTCAGCCGCTGCGAGGAAGCGCCACGTTCTGATATTCTCGGCGATACGCAGTGCGGAACCGAGCGCGGGCATCCAGTACCTCAGGTAACAGCTGGTACGATGTCCGCTCTCATCAAGTAATTACCAGAGAGCGGCTGACCTCGTGGGTTGAGCGGCTCTCTACTCCACCCCCGCATCCCCGGCCGCGACCGTCTTCGCCTGCGTCTCCAGCGTCCGCCCGTCCGCGAACTCCAGCCGCAGCGGCACGCTGCCGCCGGGCGTCACCTTCGCATCCACGTCGAACAGCATCAGGTGGCGGCCGCCGGGGGCGAGCTTCACCGTCTGGCCGGCGGGGAGGGGGAGCGCCTTGACGGGGCGCATGGTGGTGGCGCCGGACATGCCTACCATGCCCTCGTGGCCGGCGTGGTCGGGCGCGCCGGGGGCGTCCATCTTCATGGTCTCGTGCAGCTCGGTGCGGGCGGCGACGGGCGTGGTGACGGCGACCAGCGTCGCCTCCCTGGTGCCGCCGACCAGCGTCAGATAGCCGGCCGCCGGGCGGCCGGCTATCTGACGCTGGTCGGCGG
>NZ_JAKRNR010000079.1:0-1440 GCF_022346685.1 Sphingomonas sp. ACRSK
GCAGCGTCTGACCGGCAAGTCCGGGATCGCCATGGACCAGCAGGTCGTCCCCCTGTTCCTCGGCGAGGCCGCTGCGGATGCGGTTGAGCTCGGTCGAAAGCGCGCGGACGCGATCGCATTCCTTGACGCGCAGGTTGGCGATGCCCGTGAAACGCACGGGCCGCGCATTGAACGCGGCCAGCACGGCGAGCGTCGGTATCGCATCCTGCATCTGCGAACCGTCGATCACGCCCGGCATCTGGGGAAAGGAGGCGATCAGCGCCTGCGCCTTTGCGTCGGGTTGGCTGAAGCGATCCGGAGCCAGGCCGATGTCGATCTGGCCCCCGGTCAGGACTTCTGCCGCCCAGAGGTACGTGGCTGCCGAGGCGTCCGGCTCTACCATGGCGTCTGCCGCCTGATAGCCTGTGGCGGCGACCTGCCACCCTGTCTGCCCCAGCGGGGTGACGTGCCCCCCGAAGGTCTCCATGGCAGCGAGCGTCAGGTCGATATAGCCGCGGGCGCCGATGTCGCCCCCGGCCAGCACGACCTCGACCGGGCCCTTTGCGCAGGCTGCTGCGATCAGCAGTGCCGAGACATATTGGCTGGAAAGCCCTGCGTCGACGATCACCCGCCCGTCCGTGATCCCGGCTCCTTCTACATGGACTGGCGGGCATCCGCTCGGCGCGTCGACCGCGACCCCCATGCGGCGCAGCGCCTCCACCAGCGGCGCGATCGGCCGTTTGCGCATATGGGAATCACCATCCAGGATCGTGGTCCCCTGGATCGTGGCGGCAGCGGCAGTCAGGAAGCGCATCGCCGTTCCCGCGTTGCCCAGGAACAGCGGCTCGGCAGAAGGGCGCAAGGTGCCGGAAGCGGTCACCACGAAGCTGGTCGCGTCGGGTTCTTCGACGTTTACCCCCAGCATGCGCAGCGCTGCCGCCATATGTTTCGTGTCATCGCTCTTGAGCGCGCCGGTGAGCCGGCTGGTGCCGCACGCCAGCGCCGCGATCAGCAGCATGCGATTGGTGATCGACTTGGAACCGGGGAGCACCACGCGACCGACAAGGGGCGCCTTGGGCGGGACGATCGTCAATGCGGAAGCGGGCTGGGTCATGGATCGCCTTACTCGTGCGCGGGGAATGAGAGGCAGATCACGCGCGGAGAGCCGATAGGCAAGGGGACAAACGGTTCGGAAGTGACCCCGGAAGGCGGCGATTCGGCCGGATGAGCCCTTTCAACAAGCTAAGGCCCGGCAAAAAACACGCCGGTTTCCGCAGCTTAACGCGAAAATTGCAACATTTTTGAAAAATGGGTTTGACGGGTTTGGGTGATGCCTCTAGAGACCCGTTCACCGCAGCGGCGCACCGAACGGAGCGCTTGCTGGGGTCGCAAAAAACCTGGTGCTGAGCGCCTCTTGAAAGAGGGGTTTGCTGGAGCGCCGGCGTTTTGTTCTTTGACATT
>NZ_JAKRNR010000007.1:0-137448 GCF_022346685.1 Sphingomonas sp. ACRSK
CGCGAACGCGATCTGCTCTTCCGTGTACCTCGACTTCTTCATGTCCCAGCTCCTTGCACACAGGCTTTAAAGGGCCGGAAAACTCTCACTCAGCTTGGATGAAAAAACAGGGAGAACGTCACGCGTTGGATGCTCTTCCGACGCCGCATCACGCGATCCAATTGACAATTTACTTTTTGTATCCTGTTATCTTCCCCGGATCTCAGGCGGAGAGGGGCTTCTTCCCCGCGGACGTCCGCAAAGAAAATAAAAAGTAGCGAGAGGGCGGAGCTGCCCTCGAAACTAGGATGGGGATGGAGATGAACGCTTATAAGCTTTGTCGGGCGACTGCGGCCTCGCGTGCCGGATTGGTGCGCCATCTGCTGGTATCTGCGAGTGTGATCGTCGGCATGGGCGGTATCGCGCATGCGCAGGACACCAGTTCGACCCCGCCGTCGGGACAGCCCGACCGCGACATCAGCGCCTTGCAGGACGAGACCCAGCCGGCAGCGCAGGACGATGCGAGCGCCGGCGGCGAGATCCTGGTCACCGGCTACCGCCGTTCGATCGAGCAGAGCCTGACGCAGAAGCGCGAGGCGAATGCGTTCGTCGACGTAATCACGGCCGAGGATGTCGGCAAGTTCCCCGACAAGAACGTCGCGGACTCCCTGCAGCGCGTGCCAGGCGTGATCATCGATCGCGACGGTGGCGAGGGCAGTCGCGTCAGCATCCGCGGCCTCAGTTCCGACCTGACTCTCACGGAGCTCAACGGCAACTTCATCGCGTCCGCGGACAGCGGCGATCCGTCGCGCTCGTTCAACTACCTGCTGCTCCCCTCCTCGCTGATCGGCAGTGTCGAGGTGTTCAAGTCCCCCGAAGCCCGGCTGGACGAAGGTGGCGTCGGCGGCGTCATCATCAACCACACGCGCGAGCCATTTGATCTGGAGCCCTGGTCGGGCAGCTTCTCGGCGGAAGGCACTTACGCCGATGTCACCGAGAAGGTGGAGCCGAACCTGTCGGGACTGGTGTCCTGGCATAACGAGGACAAGACTCTCGGCTTCCTGGTGGGCGCCACCTATCAGGTGCGGACCAACCGGACGCTAAGCGCTTCTGCCAGCAGCTGGCAGTGGTGGACCGATGACAAGGCCAGCCAGCCTGCGACCGATGTGAACGGGAATGGTTTCGCCAACGACTCCGCCGTTTCCTACTGGAACAGCGGCGCGGACGCCGGAACCACGACGCGCGACGGTACTCACTACAGCGGGTATTGGGCGCCCCAGTCGGTCGGCACCAACATCTTCAATCAGGAGCGCAAGCGGCTTGGCATCCAGGCCACGGCGCAGATGCGGCCGTTCGACAATCTGGAGATCACCGCCAACTACTTCCGGTTCCAGCTCAACGGCGATTACACCAGCAACACGATCAAGATCCCCGAATGGGGCTATGGCAACTTCTTCACCGGCGCCACGTTCGACAGGAGCGGGACGATCCTGACCGGTGCGAAGTTCGAGGTTCCGCCGGAAGGCACCGGCTGCCGCGTTCCCGGCAATCTCTGCACCATGGAGACGCCGGCGCCGCAGAACACCTATGTTCGTGAGAAGAGTGTCTCCAACACCTATGATGCGCGCGGCACCTGGGAACTCGACCGGCTGAAAGTCGACTTCGTGGTCGGCAAGACCAAGGCCAAGGGCGGGCCGTCCTTTCAATTCTATGCACAAGCCAAGCCGCGCAACGGCACCGTCAACGGCAACGAGCTCAGCGCCTGGAATTTCACCGATCAGTCGATCGCGATGCAATTCTCGCCCGATGTGCTCCAGAACATGCTGAACGGGGTCGCGCAGATCGACCTCGGATCGACGGGGTCGGGCTTCACGAACAGCACGATTTCTCAGCGCTACGCCCAAGTCGACGTGACGCGGAAGTTCGATTCGCCGTTCCTGGATTCGCTCCAGGCTGGCGTAAAATGGCGCGACGGCCGTATCCATCGCGAGACCGGCCGCTTCGAATGGTATTCGGACGCCGCGAATACGCTGCGCTTCCAGGACACGCCGGGCGGTGCGCTGGCCTTGCCGGAGTTCTTCTATCCCAACTCGCTGGGGAATATCGCCGGGGGTTTCGAGTCCACCGCATTCCCGGCCCTCAACATCCAACAGTACATCGGCTATCTGAACGAGACCTACAACGGTCCGGTCCGGGTTCCCGAACCGCAGAACCTCTACAACATCGAGGAGAGGATCTGGGCGGGCTATGCCCAGCTGAACTTCAAGACCAGCAACGTGCGCGGCAACATCGGCGTACGCGTCGTGAATACGAAGCAGAGCGGCGTATCGACCGACCAGATCATCTACGAGAACGATTACTGCCAGAATGGTCCGGGCGGTGCGTTCGACCCGAACAAACCGAAGGGTGAGGATGGCAACTGCCTGGTGATCCCGGAGAAGGATCGGCAGGACCGCGTCTTCAGCCCGAACGCCGAAGGCAAGAGCTACACGGACGTCCTGCCCAGCTTCAACATCTCGTGGGACGTGACCCCGGACCTGCTGGTGCGTGCAGCGGCATCGAAGGTGATTTCGCGGCCTGGCTACGGCGATCTCGCTGGGTCTCGCTCCCTCACGTTCAACGCGGATCCGTTCGTGTTCGATCGTGCGGAGTTCGGCGCCCGGCCGGGCTGGTTCGGTAACGGCGGCAATTTTGCGCTGAAGCCGTTCAGCGCGTGGCAGTATGACGTGGGCGTGGAGTGGTATTTCCGGCCGGGTTCGGTGCTGGGCGCAACCCTGTTCCGCAAGGACGTCTCCGACTTCATCGTGCCGGTGGTGATCGACCTCTCGCAGGAGGTCGCCGGCGAGACCGTAACGGTGCAGCAGTATTCCACCCAGGCCAATGGCACGAGTGCGGTGTCGCAGGGGGTGGAAGTCTATGCCCAGCACACGCTCGACTTCGGGCTCGGCGCGCAGGTGAACTTCACGTACAATGACACGTCACAGGCCGCGGTCTCGCTGAACGGCACGGAGGTGGGTGAATCCCCCTTGGTCGGTAGCGCGAAGACACAGGTCAACGCTTCGATCTTCTATGAACGGGGACCGATCCTGCTGCGCGCTTCCTATAATCGCCGCGGTGAAGTGGTGCGCGGGCTGTCTTCTGGCCTGAATGTCTATGACGATCCGTACGAACAGGTAGATCTGAATGCCGCGTTCGAGGTGTTCCAGAACTTGCAGATCACGGCCTCGATCATCAACCTGACCAAATCCGAACAACGGCAGCATCTGGGTAACGACACCAAGGACCGCTTCATCTCGAACGAATATGCGGGACGTCGCGCGTACCTTGGGTTCGCGTACAAGTTCTAAGATGCTGCTTTGCCAATGGGTGGCCCCGGACGGAGCCACCCATCGGCTTCGGATGACACCATAGGGCCGGGGTCCCCTTCCGCCATGTGCAGGGACGCTTCAGCTGAGATGAAGGAGGATCGTTTGCGACGCATCGGCGCGAAATGGCTGCTGACGGGCGCGGCCTTGATGGCAGGCGGGGCCGCGGTGGCGAAAAACCCGATCGTGCCAGGCTGGTACGCCGATCCCGAGGCGCGGGTGTTCGGCAACCGCTACTGGCTTTACCCAACCTATTCCGACGATTGGGGTGAGCCGGACGTGTCGCCGAGCTTCACCCCGCACCAGAAGGAACTGCGAAAGACCAAGACGGTTCGGCCGTCCTACACCCAGCAGACGTTCTTCAACGCTTTTTCGTCCCCCGACCTGGTCCACTGGACCAAGCACAGCCACGTGTTCGACGTCGCGAACGCCGCATGGGCCGGCTACGCGATCTGGGCGCCGTCCGTCATCGAGGCGAACGGGCGCTACTACATGTTCTTCAGCGCCAACGACATCCAGAGCGACGCGGAAGTCGGCGGGATCGGCCTCGCCGTCAGCGACAAGCCGGAAGGACCGTTCAAGGACGCGCTCGGCAAGCCATTGATCGGCGCGTTCCACAACGGCGCGCAGCCTATCGATCCGTTCGCCTTCCGTGACGACGATGGGCAGGTGTATCTGTTCTACGGCGGCTGGAAGCACTGCAACGTGGTGAAGCTCAGCCCCGACCTGGAGTCGCTGGTGCCCTTTGCCGACGGCTCCACCTACAAGGAGATCACGCCCCCCGGCTATGTCGAGGGGTCGTTCATGATCAAGCGCAACGGCGTCTACTATCTGATGTGGTCGGAAGGCGGCTGGACCGGTCCCGACTACAGCGTTGCCTATGCGACCGGGCCTACGGCGACGGGGCCGTTCAAGCCGATGGGCAAGATCCTCGCGCAGGATTTCCGCATCGCACGTGGGGCAGGGCATCATTCGGTGGTGAACGTGCCCGGCACCGACGAGTGGTACATCGTCTATCATCGTCGTCCGCTCGGCGACGACAAGGGCGAGCATCGGCAGGTGGCCATCGAGCGGCTGGTGTTCGAGGCGGACGGCAGCATCCGCCCGGTGGTGATGACCAACGAGGGCGTCCAACCCCGGCCACTGACCGTGCCTGCGGCCAAGAACTGACATCAAGAACTCAGGCCGGCGATCGGACGCCGGCCGTGCGACACCCAGGGGAGAGACCATGACCAACACCATCGCCAAAGCGCTGAGGGGCGCCTCCGCGGCGCTGCTCGCGACGACCGCCCTGGTTCCCGGAGCGATGCCCGGGCCGATGGCGGCCGTGGCGCAGGACCGCGCGCCGTCGATCGAGGCGCTGGTCGACTTGGTCAATCCGCTGATGGGCAGCGATTCCAGCTATGAACTGTCCTACGGCAACACCTATCCGGCGGTGGCCGTGCCGTGGGGCATGAACTTCTGGACGCCCGTCACGGGCAAGATGGGGAGCGGCTGGGGCTACACCTACGCTGCGCACAAGATCAACGGCATCAAGCAGACCCATCAGCCCAGCCCCTGGATGAACGACTATGCCGCCTTCGCGCTGTTCGCGGAGACGGGGCCGCTGAAGGTCAAGGAAGAGGAGCGCGCCTCCTGGTTCAGCCACAAGGCGGAGGACAGCCGGCCGTATCGCTACAAGGTCTATCTGGCCGACTATGACGTGACGGCGGAGGTGACGCCGACCGAGCGCGCGGCGCAATTCCGCTTCACCTTTCCGAAGGCGGACGACGCCCACATCATCCTCGACGCCTACAACGGCGGGTCGATGGTCCAGATCGATCCGGTGAAGCGCCGGATCACGGGGTATGTCCGCAACAACCACGGCGGCGTGCCCGACAACTTCCACAACTACTTCGTGGCCGAATTCGACCATGATTTCACCGTCACCCGCACCTGGGACGACAACGGCCAGGTGACCGCGGATCGCACGCGCGAGGGCGATCATGTCGGGGCGGTGGTGAGCTTCAAGACGCGCGCGGGCGAGCAGGTGGGCGTGAAGGTCGCCTCCTCCTTCATCAGCCCGGAACAGGCGGTGCGCAACTTGGAGCGCGAGATCGGCCGCGACAGCTACGACCAGACCGAGGCCAAGGCGCGGCAGATCTGGGAAAAGGAACTGCGCCGGGTCCAGGTGAGCGACCCGAACATCGACAACCGCCGGACCTTCTATTCCGCGCTTTGGCGGATGCTGCAGTTCCCGCGCATGTTCCACGAGACCGACGCCGCCGGCAAGACGGTCCACTACAGCCCCTATGACGGCAAGGTGCACGACGGCGTGCTCTACACCGACAACGGCTTCTGGGACACGTGGCGCGCCGTCTTCCCGTGGTTCGCGCTGATGTATCCGGAGCGCGACGGCGAGATCATGCAAGGGCTGGTCAACACGTACAAGGAGTCCGGCTGGCTTCCGGAGTGGGCTAGCCCGGGGCACCGCAACGTGATGATCGGGTCCAACTCGGCGAACCTGATTGCCGACGCCTATCTGAACGGCGTCCGCGGCTTCGACGTGGAGACGCTGTACGAGGCGATGGTCAAGAACGCGACCACCTCCGAAGGACGGCCGCGGGACAAGCGCGGGAATGTCGTGAACGCCGTCGGGCGGGAGGGTGTCGAATACTACAACCGCCTCGGCTATGTGCCCTATGACGTGGGCATCAACGAGAATGCTGCGCGGACGCTGGAATATGCGACCGCCGACTTCTCGCTGTCGCGGCTGGCGCAGGCGCTCGGCAAAACCGAGGATGCCAAGAAATACGCGCAGCAGGCGCAGAACTATCGCAAGCTGTTCGACGCACAGAGCGGATGGATGCGCGGCCGCAACCAGGACGGCAGCTGGTCCGCGCCCTTCAACCCGTACAAGTGGGGCGACGCTTTCACCGAAGGGAATTCGGTGCACTACAGCTGGTCGGTGATGCAGGACGTGCAGGGGCTGGTCGACCTGATGGGCGGCGACCAGAAGTTCGTCGACCGGCTCGACTCTGTCTTTGCGACGCCCCCGGTCTTCGACGACAGCTATTACGGCCAGGTGATCCACGAGATCCGCGAGATGCAGATCGTCAACATGGGCCAATATGCCCATGGCAATCAGCCGATCCAGCACATGCCCTATCTCTATGACTGGGCAGGTGCGCCGTGGAAGACGCAGTACCACGTCCGCGACGTGCTCAAGAAGCTCTACTCCTCGGCGCCGGACGGCTATCCCGGGGACGAGGACAATGGCCAGACTTCGGCCTGGTACGTCTTCTCGGCGCTCGGCTTCTACCCAGTAACACCGGCAGTCGGCGAATATGCCATCGGCAGCCCGCTGTTCCGTACGGTCCGGCTGACGATGCCGAACGGCAAGGTGCTGACGATCGAGGCCGTGAACAACAGTGCGGAGAACGTCTACATCCAGTCCGCGACCTTCAACGGCAAGCCGCACGACAAGGCTTGGCTGTCGCGCGAGGCGCTGCAGCAGGGCGGCACCCTGCGCTTCGTGATGGGAGCCAAGCCGAACAAGGCCTGGGCGAGCGGCGAGGCAGCTGCTCCCTTCTCCATGAGCGCGCCGAAATAAGCAGGATGAGCAAGAATATGCAGATGACCCTGGGCCGACGCGACGTGATGATGGCCGCCGGAGCGATGGCACTCGCGGCTGCCGTTCCGGCAGGCGCACAGAGCACGAAGTTCGTGAGCAAGCGGCCGCCACGCGCGCAGCGCCGCTTCGTGAGCACCGCCGTGGAGGCGGAAATCCGCCGGGTGAAGGCGAAGATCGCTGATCCCGAACTCGCTTGGCTGTTCGAGAATTGCTACCCCAACACGCTCGACACTACGGTCCAGACCGGCGCGGTGGATGGCAAGCCCGACACCTTCGTCATCACCGGCGACATCGACGCGATGTGGCTGCGCGACAGCTCCGCACAGCTCCAGACCTATGTGCACCTGGCGCCCAAGGACGCCGGGCTGCGCCGGATGTTCGTAGGGGCCATCCAGCGCCAGGCGCGCTGCATCCTGGTCGATCCCTACGCCAACGCCTTCATGCGCGACACGTCGGCGACGTCGAACCTCGGCGCGCGCGACGACATGACCGAGATGAAGCCGGGTGTCGCGGAGCGGAAGTGGGAGATCGACTCCCTCTGCTACCCGATGCGCTTCGCCCATTCCTATTGGGCGGTTACCCGCGACACGACGCCGTTCGACGACTTCTGGGCGCAAGGGATGATGAAGGCGGTCGCCACGCTCAAGGAGCAGCAGCGGCTCGAAGGACCCGGGCCCTATCGCTTCCAGCGGAACCATCCATCGCCGACCGAGACGCTGATGTTCGACGGCTATGGTGCGCCGACGCGCAAGGTCGGACTGATCCACTCGGGCTTCCGCCCCTCCGACGACGCCTGCGTTTTTCCCTTCCTGATCCCGTCCAACCTGTTCGCGGTGTCTGCGCTGACGATGCTGGCGACGGTGCTGAAGGAGGCGAGAGGGGACGCCGCAGGTGCGGCCGATTGCCTGGCGCTCGCCGCCAGCGTGCGCCAGGCGCTCGACCTGCACGGCAAGATGCCGGACGGCGAAGGGGGCCAGGTCTGGGCCTATGAGGTCAATGGCTTTGGCGACGCGATCTTCATGGACGACGCGAACGTCCCGAGCCTTTCGGCGCTGCCGCTGTTGGGTGCGGCCGATCGCAAGGATCCGCTGTTCCGGCGCACGGCGAAGCTCGCCTGGAGCCCGCGCAATCCGTATTTCTTCGAGGGTACGGCAGCCAAGGGCATCGGCGGTCCGCACATCGGCATGGACATGATCTGGCCGATGTCGATCATCACCCACGCCTTCAACAGCGACGACGACGCCGAGATCCGCCAGTGCCTCACTTGGCTCAAGACGACCCATGGCGGCACGGGCTTCATGCACGAGAGCTTCCACAAGGATAATCCTGCGAAGTTCACGCGCAGCTGGTTCGCCTGGGTCAACGGCTTGTTTGGCGACCTGATCCTGGACCTGGAGCGCCGCAAGCCCGCGCTTCTCGCCAGCCGCTACTGATCCCGAGGACGTTGCAATGATCCTTACCAATCGCCGGAAGATGCTCGCCGGCAGTGGCCTCGCTGCATTGGGCGGCGCCATGCCGGGCGTCGGCTGGGCACAGGCGCCCGCCGCCGGGAAGGCGGATGTGTTCGTCGGCACCGGGGGGCACGGTCACACTTTTCCGGGCGCGTCGCTGCCGTTCGGGATGGCGCAGCTGAGCCCGGACACCGACAACTCCCGCTGGGACGCGTGCTCGGGCTATCACCGGACCGATGGCTCGATCATGGGGTTCAGCCACACGCATCTGTCGGGCACCGGCATCGGCGACATGCTCGACGTCCTGGTGGTGCCGACGCGCGGACCGCTCAAGCTCAAGCCGGGCAAGCTCGGCGATGCGGACCTCGGCTATCGCCAGCGCTTCTCCGACGAATATGCGGAGCCCGGCTATTACCGCGTTCGCCTTGAATCCGGGGTGCTGAGCGAGCTGACGGTGACCGAGCGATGCGGCATCAGCCGCCATCGCTTCCCCGCTGGCCCGGCCCACATCCTCATCGATTTCACGCACATGATCCTCGATGTCTGGGACAAGGGGGTGCTGCTCGAGAATGCCTCGCTCGCCTGGGGTCCCGACGGCGTGCTGACCGGCAGCCGGCAGGTCAATCGCTGGGCCAAGGGGCGCCACATCCACTTCGCGATGCAGCTTTCGCGCAAGCCCGACCGCATCGAGTTCTTCGGAGACGATGACAAGCCTGCGCCTAAGGGTGCGAGCGGCGTCACCGGCGGCAAGCTCAAGGTCGCGCTGTTCTTCGACGATGCGGGCGGCGACCCGATCCTGATCAAGACCGGCCTGTCGGCGGTCGCGCAGGAGGGTGCGCGGGCGGCGCTGACAGCCGAGGTTCCGGGCTGGGACTTCGACGGCATCTCCGCCAAGGCGCGCCAGACTTGGGCGAACGAGCTACAGCGCGTTCGGGTGAAAGGGGGCACCGAGGCGCAACGCACGATCCTGACGAGCGCGCTCTACCATGCGTTTCTGGCACCCACGCTCTTCACGGATCGGGACGGCCGCTATGTCGGCCTCGATCGGCAGGTGCATCAGACCAGCGCAGACTCGCCGGCGTTCAGCACCTACTCGCTCTGGGACACCTATCGCGCGCTGCACCCGCTGATGACGCTGGTTCAGCCGGAACGTGCCGCGATGTTCACCCACGACCTGATCCGACAGACCGCCCAGAGCCCCTATGGTCCCCCCGTATGGCCGCTCCAGGGGGTGGAGACGGGCTGTATGATCGGCTGGCACTCGGTCTCGGTGATGGCCGAAGCCAAGGTCAAGGGGATCGAGGCCGACTATGCGGCCGCCTGGCCGAACATCCGGCGGCGGGCGTTCGATCCCAGCTTCAAGGACAGTGACGCTTCGCTCGGCCGTGAGCATTATTACCAGCTCGGCTACATTCCCGCCGACAAGGTGTGGGAGTCGGTCAGCCGAACGCAGGAATATGCGTACGACGACTGGGCGATGGCGGTTCTCGCCGAGGCAGCGGGTGCGGCCGAGGACGCCAAGGCCCTGCGTGCGCGGAGCCGCAACTACCGCAACGTGCTGGACGCCTCGATCGGCTTTGCTCGGCCGAAGTTCTCCGATGGCACGTGGTGGAAGGCGTATGATCCCGTCCAGATCGGGCACATGCCCAAGCCCTGGTGGCGGGACTATACCGAGGCGAACGGCTGGCAGGCGACCTTCCTGAACCAGCACGACGTCTACGGCTTGATCGAGCACTTCGGCGGGGATGCAGCGTTCGAGAAGAAGCTCGACAGCTTTTTCAACGCGCCTTCGACCCTGCCGGACAATGCGCCGCCCGACATCTCCGGGCTGGTCGGGCAATATGCCCATGGCAATGAGCCTACGCACCACGCGGCCTATCTCTACGCCTTTGCAGGCGCGCCGTGGAAGACCCAGGCGATGGTGCGCCGGCTGCTGATCGAAATGTACAAGGACGATCCGGACGGAGTGATCGGCAACGATGACTGCGGACAGATGAGCGCGTGGTTCGTGTTCAGTGCGCTCGGCTTCTATCCGGTCGACCCGGTGAGTGCCCTCTACGTCTTCGGCGCGCCCCTGTTCGACGAGGCGGAAGTTTCGGTCGGGGACGGCCGCACGCTACGGGTGCGGGCGACCGGCAACGCGCCGGGGAACCCCTACGTCCAGTCGGTGCGCTGGAACGGCAAGCGCTGGACGCGCAACTGGATCTCGCATGCGGACCTGGCGCGGGGCGGCACGCTGGAGTTCGTGATGGGACCCAAGCCCTCCCGCTTCGGGGTCGCAAAGCAAGACCGGCCGCCTTCCTTCGGTCGCAACGCGCTCTAACAAAAAAAGTCCCCGGAAGATGCGGACATCTTCCGGGGCAATGTTGCCGCTGGGCAAGGGGAGGGGGCCAGCGGAACCTCGTTCAGGGAGCCGAACTCATCGACGGGGGCACGTCGGCGGGGCCGCTGCCCCAGTTCGGGTTCGGCCGTGCACCCATGGTGAGGACGAGCGTCGCGCCATTCTTCACATCGGCATGGCGGAACCACGGCTTCGTCCAGGGATGGCCGTTCAGGGTCGCCGACTGGATGTAGAGGTTTGTGGCCGAGTTGTTGCGCGCCACGATCTCCAACGCCTTGCCGTTGCCCATTTGCAGCTTCACCCTGTCGAAGATCGGGCTCGACAGCACGTAGACGTCGCTGGACGGATCGACCGGATAGAAGCCCATCGCCGTCAGCGCATACCAGGAGGATGTCGCGCCCTGGTCGTCCATGCCGGCATAGCCATAGCCTGAGGCGTCGCTGCCGTAGAGGGTGTCGAGGATGCGCCGGGTCAGCGCCTGCGTCTTCCAGGGCTGGCCGCTCCAGGCATAGAGGAACGGGGCGTGCTGGTCCGGCTGGTTGCCGTGGACGTACTGGCCCACCATGCCCGTGCAGTCGCGACAGATCCCCTTCGGCGTGTACGGCGTGCTGAAGAACTGATCGAGCTTGGCGTTGAACGCGTCGCGTCCGCCGAGCAGGGTAGAGAGACCCCGAACGTCATGCGGGACCAGCCACAGCGTCGACCAGCCCGACGCCTCCTTCATCATGAAGTTATAATAGGGCTCCTGCGGGTCGAACGGCGCGATCCATGCGCCGTCGGCGGTGCGGCCGCGCATGAAGCCTGTCTTGCGGTCGAAGACGTTGCGGTAATTGGCGGCACGCGTGCGGAACAGCCGCGCATCTTCCCGATGGCCGAGCATTTCCGCGAATTCGGCCATGGCGTGATCGTCCCACGCATATTCCAGGGTCTTGGCGGTACCCGCCTTGCCGCCCGAATACGGAGGGCTGGGATCCTCGTCCGGCACGACGTCGGAGATCCAGCCGTTCTTCTGATATTCGGCCAGATAGCCGCGTGGGCCCTTGGGGTCCGTGGCGTTGCGGCGGAGGAACTCATAGGCGGCCGCATAGTCGAACGGGATGCCCCGCCGGGCGGCACCCAGGTACAGGAATACGGCATTGTCGCCGTGGAAGGACGTGTTCATGAACCCGCGCTCGCGCGCCATGTCGAGCTCGGACTGCATGATGTCGCGAACGACATCCGGCTCGAGCAGCTCCAGCAGCACGATCTGGTTCCTGCCCGTGTCCCAGAAGGGCACCGGACCATAACGATCGTAGGTGGCCGTCTGCATCCTGCCTTTGCTGTCGGCGAAGTTCTCGCCCTTGCGTGCGACCAGGCGCGGGCTCGCAAAGGACTGGAACAGCGTGGAGTAGAAGAGCATCCGCTGCTTGGGAGTGCCGCCGGTTACCTGGACCTTGTCCAGCAGTCGGGCCCAGGCCTGCCGTGCCTGCGCACGCATGCTGTCGAAGTCCCAGCCGACGCTTTCGGCGCGCAGGCGCCGCTCGGCGTCTGCGTAGCTCGGCCCATGCGCCATTCGCACCAGGATCGGCGCGTCCGCCCGCGTCTTGAAATCAAGGTAGCTGCCGGCGTAGCTGCCGGCGATCCGGCGGGCGTCGGGGACCACCTCCTTGTCGCCGATCCCGTAGCCCCGATTATCGCCTCGGGATTTCCGAAAGGTGCCGAAACGCGAGAAGGGGTGGGAAAACTCCGCGACGAAATAGCGCCCGTCCGGCGCATCGTGATCGCCGCGCCGGGCAGCAACGCCGCGAACCATGCGGTCGCCGACGATCTCCACCTCCCCACCTTGCAAGGGAAGGTTGAGGACGATGTGGGCGCGATCGGTGATCGGAAAGGTGAACCGCATCAAGCTGGTCCACCGGCTGGCGGTCAACTCCGCGCGCGTTCGGAAGCTGTCGAGGTAGACCGAGTAGTAGCCCGGCGCAGCGACTTCCTTCGCCTTGTCATAGTAGGACTGGGTGTAGACCGGCGGAACGGTCCAGTCGCCGACGATCGGCATCAGGATCGGTTGCGCCCCGCCGCCATAGGTGGCGCCGCCGCCGCCGGTGAACCCGATCATGGTGGGGTTCGGATAATAATAGGGGGTCGCCACACCGGTGGGATAGGTCTGTTCGATGTTGACGTTGACCGGCGCCGCCTCGACTGCGCCGTGCGGAAGGCGCGCACCTGGGGAGGTGATCCCAGAATACAGCGGCTCACCGGGGGGCGGAGCGTTGCCGATCAACTCCTTTCGATCCAGCGGCGCAGTGCCGACCAGGGCATTGGCTTCGTCGACCGGCTCGCGCCCGTTCGACTGCGCGATCGCAGACACGTGGCTGCCGATCAGCACCGCGGCGGTCGCAACCAGGCTGCCGCCGACTCTCGTGCGCCAGACGCATGGCGAAGTTTGGATGCGCACAGACACCTCCCCGTCTCAACATTCTCGTGGTCGGGCGGCCGTGTTCGGCTTCGATAGGCCCGACCGGAGGAGGGTCGTTTAAATAAAGCATATTGTCAAATAGCGGGGACCTGCGGTCTGTATCTGAATTCCTCTCCAGGTCATGGGAATTCAAAGAAAAGCTTGCGGGTTCGAAAGCAGGTATCGCGCCACCTCGCGGCTAGATGGGTTTAGGGAAACCATACCGAGCGTCCCCAGACGGAGAGGCGCTCGGCGGGTGCTTATCTCCTCCATGAGAGGCGCCTCCGCATCGTGCCGCCAGCCTGTGTGCGCGGTGATCAACAAAGGGGTTCCCATGGCTCGTCTTCGCGCAGCAGGTCTGCTCACCGTTTCCCTTCTTGCGCTCGCGTCCGTGCCGGCAAGCGCGCAGCAAGCCGCCGCGCCGGGCGAGGAGGCGGAAAACGCACCTGTTGCGGGCGCCTCGACGCCGGTCGACGAAGGGAACGAGATCATCGTGACCGGCACCCGTGCGGAAGGTCGCACGCGGCTCGACAGTGCGTCGCCCGTGGACGTGCTGAGCGCCGCCAGCCTTCAACGCCAGGGGACGACCGAGCTCGGGGCGGCGCTTGCCGCAGTGGCGCCTTCGATCGACTTCCCGCGTCCCGCGGCGAATGACGGAACCGACGCCATCCGCCCGGCGACGCTGCGCGGGCTCTCGCCCGACCAGACCCTGGTGCTGATCAACGGCGTGCGCGGTCATACGTCCGCGCTCCTGAACACCAACGGCACCGTGGGTCGCGGCTCGGCCGCCGTGGATCTCAACACCATCCCGGTCACGGCGCTGGATCGCATCGAAGTGCTGCGCGACGGCGCGTCGGCACAATATGGCTCCGACGCGATTGCGGGCGTCGTCAACCTGCGCCTGCGGGAGGCCCGCGAAGGTGGCGGCGCGTCGGTGACCTACGGCTTCTACAACACCCAGATCGACACCGCCCGCGGCAGCCGCCACACCAATGGCGAGCCGACCGTGACGGCTTCGCTGTGGCAGGGCATCGGCTTTGGCAGCGACGGCTTCCTCACCCTTTCGGGCGAATATACCAAGCGCGAGCCGACCAACCGCGCGGACTATGATCCGCGCGTGACGCCGAGCCGCATCACCGGCCGCTACGGGGATCCCGAGGTGGATCAATATTCCATCTTCGCCAATGCAGGGACCTCACTCGGCGAGACTTTCCAGCTCTACGGCTGGGCCGGCTATCAAAACCGGGAATCCGAAAGCGCGGCCTTTCCGCGACTGCCGGGCGTCACGTCCGGGTACAGCAACGCCGCCTCCATCTATCCCGACGGCTTTCTTCCGCTGATCAACAGCAAGTCGCGCGACCTGAACTCCGCGGTCGGCGTGAAGGGTGACGTCGGGGGCTGGAACCTGGACCTGAACGTCAGCTACGGGCGCAACAAGATCGAGTTCCGCACGCGCAACTCGGCCAATTTCTCCTATGGTGCCGACACCCCGACCGACTTCTACGATGGCGCGCTGGTGTATGATCAGTGGGTCGCCGGGCTCGACGTCGCGCGCAGCTTCGACGTCTTCCAGTCGCTCAACGTCGCCTTCGGCGTCGAGGGGCGCCGCGAGGGCTATAAGATCGAGGCGGGCGAGCTCGCGTCCTACGGCTATCCGACGCCAGATTATGCGGGCGGTGCAGCCCCGGGTGCGCAGGGCTTCGGCGGCTTCTCGCCCCTGAACGAGATCGAGCGCAGCCGCCGCAACGGCAGCATCTATGCCGATGTGGAAGCGCAGGTGACCGACAAGCTGCTGCTTGGCATCGCCGGGCGTGCAGAGAAGTATTCGGATTTCGGCTCGACCGTGAACGGCAAGCTGTCGGCGCGCTATGACGTGGCGGACTGGCTTGCGCTTCGCGGCACCGCTTCGACCGGCTTCCGCGCACCGTCGCTGCAGCAGCAGTATTTCACGCAGATCGCGCAGGTCGTGCAGAACGGCGTGCCGGTGCAGACCGGGACCTATCCGTCGGTGGACCCGGTTGCCCGGGCGCTCGGCGGACTGCCGCTGGACGCGGAGAAGTCGACCAACCTTTCGGCGGGCTTCGTGGTTCGCGCCGGCGGCTTCGACCTGACGGTGGACGCCTATCGCATCCACATCCGCGATCAGATCGGCCTTTCCGAGAACCTGAGCGCCGGGACGCCCGGGACGCCCAGCTACAACCCGGCAGTTGCCGAGCTGCTGCCGAGCGGCGTGCAGGCTGCGCGCTTCTTCATCAACGGTCTGGCGTCGACCACGAAGGGCATCGATGCGGTCGCGCATTATCGCCTGCGGACTGCGACCGCCGGCAGCTTCGACTTCACGCTCGCCGGCAACATCAATGATGTGAAGGTCACGCGCGTACCGACCACCACGTCGACCCTCGACCCGGCACCGACGCTGTTTGCCCGCACCCGCATCTTGTCGCTGGAAGAGGGCACCCCGCGGGAGAAGGTGACCGGCACGATCGACTGGTCGCTCGACCAGCTCGGCGCGCTTGCGCGCGTCACCTATTACGGCGACGTGACCCAGCCGGGCACCACGGAAGCGGCAGACGTCCACACCGGCCGACACGCGATCACCGACCTTGAGCTGCGATACCAGGCGACCAAGGGTGCGCAGTTCGCCCTGGGCGTGAACAACCTGTTCGACGTCTATCCGGATCGCATCATCCCGGCGAACAACAGCACCGGCGTGCTGGGCTTCCCCTACTACTCGCCGTTCGGCTTCAACGGCCGTTATCTCTACGCGCGCGCCGGTTTTAACTGGTGAGGCCCTGCCGGGCCGGGCTGTCCCCCCGGCTTGGCGGAACCGCACAGCCGCCCTATGCGCTTCTCCCATCAACGGAGTGGGAGTAGGTGATGATCGGACGGCTGTTCACGGATCATCCTCGCAGCGTCGGGGAAAGCTATGCCGAACATGCGCGCACGGCGGCGCACTTCGGCTTCGCGATGCTGAAAGGGGGCGCGGCGTGCCTCGTGCATGCCGTGGTTCCCGCATGGTTCACCCGCACCGGGAGCAACACGGTGCGGCAGCTGCACGCTGAGATGACCCGCCGCAACGCCGCGGCGGTGGCCGAGGGATCCGCGCTGGTCTACGAGATCTGAGCGCGTGATCCGTCATGTCGCGATCGTCGGCGCGGGTTTTTCGGGCACGCTGCAGGCGATCAACCTGCTGCGCCACGGGGGGCCCCGCGCGACCCTGATCGAGCGTGCGCCGCGTCCCGGCCTCGGACTGGCCTATGGTGCTGCGCATCCGAGCCATGTCCTCAACGTTCGCGCTTCGAACATGAGCGCTTTTCCGGACGAGCCGGACCATTTCGTGCGCTGGCTGGAGAAGCGCGGGGTACCGGATGCACCCGCTGCATTCGTGCCGCGGCTGACCTATGGCACCTATCTGCGCGAGCTGCTCGACGAGGCGCAGGCACGCGCCGGCGACCGGCTGCGCATCGTTCAGGGCGACGCGCTCGACGTCGTCGAGAACGGAGACGTTCGCGTGCAGCTGGCGGATGGTCCCGAGATCGTTGCCGATGCAGCGGTGCTTGCGGTGGGCAATCTGCCGCCCCATTCGCCGCCCGGCCTCGATCCGGCTGCGATCTCAGCGGAGCGCTACAAGGGCGATCCCTGGGAGCCTGGGGTCGGGGAGGGGCTTTCCGGCGAGGATACCGTCCTGGTCATCGGTACCGGCCTGACCATGGTCGACGTCGTGCTGATGCTCGAGGCGCGCGGTTTCAGGGGCCGCATCGTTGCACTGTCCCGGCGAGGGCTGCTGCCGCGGCGGCACGAAGCTCCCGCCGCGTGGGACAAGATCGTGGAGAAGCCCTCGGAGCCCGGGGCGAGGCTGGTGCACCGCGTACGCGCGCGTGCCCAGGAGATCGGCTGGCGGAACGCCGTCGATGAGCTACGCCCCTACACGCAGGCGCTGTGGGCACAGGCGACGGAGGCGGACCGCACCCGGTTCCTGCGGCACCTGCGTCCGTGGTGGGACGTGCATCGCCACCGGCTTGCTCCAGCGGTCGCCGACCGGCTTGCCGATCTGCAGGCGAGCGGGCGGTTGAACGTCGTCGCTGGGAAGACGCTCGGGTTCGAGGAGGTCGGCGACGGCGTTACCGTCCGCTACCGGCCGCGCGGCGCCGAGGCGGAGCAGCGGCTGCATGTCAATTGGATCATCAACTGCACCGGACCGCAAGGTGACCTGCTTCGCACCAGTGAGCCGCTGCTGCGCAGGCTGGTCGATCGCGGCGCAGTGCGTCCCGACCCGGAGCATCTGGGTCTCGACGTCACGGTCAGCGGCCAGGTGGTGCGGGCGGACGGCTCGGCAAGCGAACGGCTGTTCGCACTCGGCCCCATGACACGCGGCGCTTTCTGGGAGATCGTCGCGGTGCCGGATATCCGCCGCCAGACCTGGGACGTAGCGCGGCGGCTGTCGAACGCGCATTGGGTCGGCGGGGAGGGCCTGTAGCACTCGCGGGAGGCGAGGCTGTTCCGCGTTCGTTCTCGGTGTGCTACGGTGATGTCATGCTCGCTCACGTCTCACCCCTTACGAGCCCCTGCCGGTGACGCGCCGTGCCGGAAGCGCTGATCTGCCGCTGCACGGCGGCAGGGTGCCGGCTTGGCTCGGCCAGCGGATGACGAAGCTTGGTGCGGTCATCGTCGAGGCGATCGTCCACGAATATGGCCGCGACGAGTTGCTCCGGCGGCTGGCGCACCCGTTCTGGTTCCAGTCCTTCGGTGCGGTGATGGGGATGGACTGGCATTCCTCCGGCATCACCACGAGTGTCCTCGGAGCGCTCAAGCGGGGACTGGCACCGCTTTCCGGCGAACTCGGTATCCACGTCTGCGGCGGCCGGGGGCGTCATTCGCGGGCGACGCCGTCGGAACTCGCGGCAGTGGGTGACCGGGTGGGCTTGGATGGCGCGGCGCTTGGCAAGGCCAGCCGGCTCGTCGCGAAGGTCGACAGTGCCGCGGTGCAGGACGGGTTCGACCTCTATCTCCACGGCTTCATCGTCACGGATGACGGGCGCTGGGTGGTCGTGCAGCAGGGGATGAACGGGGATCGCAGGCAGGCCCGCCGTTATCATTGGCTGTCGGAGGGGATCACCAGCTTCGTCGATGCTCCCCACGCCGCCATCGAGGGCCGCGAGCAGGGGATGATCGTCAATCTGGCCGATCGCCGCGCGGCGCCCTCCCGGGAGCGTCAACTGGAGGTGCTGGCGACACTCGGCCCGGACGGAATCGTGCGGGAGTTTGCTCGAATGCAGCCCGTTGAGCCAGCTGCATCGGCACAGGGCCTGCTGCCGCACCTGGTGATGCCGGAGCATCACGAAGTGCGGCCAGAGAACATCGTAGCGAGGCGCCTGCACGGCAACCTCGCCGCCGCGGCTGATCGCGCGCCGGTCGATTTCGCCGACCTCCTGCTGTCCCCGCGCGTCGGCGCACGGACGGTGCAGGCGCTCGCGATGGTGGCGGAGGTGGTGCACGGCACCCCTTGCCGGTTCACCGATCCCGCGCGCTTCTCGCTCGCGCATGGCGGCAAGGACCGCCACCCCTTTCCAGTGCCCACCCGCGTCTACGACCAGAGCATCGCCATCATGAAGCGGGCAGTGATGAAGGCGAAACTAGGAGAGACCGAGGAACTTGCGGCGATCCGCCGCCTGGACGCGCAGGCGAGGCGGCTGGAGCGGGATGCCACCGGTCCGTCGGTGGAAGCACTGATCGCGCAGGAACGCCGTTCAAGCCACGAATATGGCGGGCGCAGCGTCTTCGGGTTCGAACCGCCCCCGGCGAGTGAGAAGATCGCCGGCTAGGCTAGCAGGATCGCGCCACCGATCAGCATCGCGCCCGCGACGATCGCACCGCCGATCCAGCGCGATCCCGTGATGATCGCTGCTCCGACATTCTGTGGTGGCTGGGCGGGTTCGCTTTCGAGACGCCGGATTGCGGCGCGGAGCAGCCGCGGCGCGTCGCTCCCGATCTTGCTGAGTTCCCACGCGAGCGCCTGAAGCGTCGGCAGCCAATGGTCGGGCGAGAGCCGGGCCTGTGCGATCCGCAGCGATGAACGCTGCATCGCCGAAGACAGGTCGAAGTCGGGCTGAATCGCCGTGAGCACCCCGTCGATTGTCGCCAGCGCCTTGAAGATCAACAGCAGGTCCGGGGGCATCGTCATGCCCTCGTCGCGCATCAATGGCAGGAAGTCCGCAACCATCGCGCTCAGGACGACACGGCCGCCACCATGGCGCACGATCAACCGCTCGGCTGCCGCCTGGACGCGGTCACGCGGCACGGCACTTCCGGCGGACCAGGTCGCGAGGACATCGGCCAGAGCGGCCAGATCACCGGCGTTCAGCGACTGGGTGAAGGCGATGAACTCCTCGCGGCGTCGCGGAGAGACATGACCGATCATGCCGAGGTCGAGCAACGCGATACGGTTGCCCGGCAGGCATAGCAGGTTGCCCGGGTGCGGATCCGCATGGAAGCGCCCGTTCACCAACACCATGTCAAGCACGATGTCGGCGCCAAGCGTCGCGATTTCCGCCGGATCGATACCCGCCGCACGGAGACGATCGCCATCTCGGGGCGGGGTCCCCGCGATGTAGTCCATCACCAGCAGCGCTTCGGAGGTCCAGGCCCAGTGGATCTCCGGCACCACCACGCGCGGATCGCGTGCGAAGTCGGCGCGAAGCCGGTCGGCGTTGCGACCTTCCCCGGTGAAGTCGAGTTCCTCCAGCACGGCTTCGGCGAGCTGGCGCGTCATCGCGGCGGGCGCGAAGCGCCTAGCCTCGGCGCTCGCGGCTTCCGCCACCGAGGCCAGTTGGGCGATCAGCCGCAGGTCGGCTTCCATGCGCGGCCGGATGTCTGGTCGCCGGATCTTGAGAACGACGGGCGTTCCGTCTTTCAGGGTCGCGCGGTGGACCTGTGCCATCGAGGCGGCGGCCAGAGGTTCGGGATCGAAGCTCCCGAACGCGGTTTCGGGTGATTGGCCGAGCGCTTCTTCCACCGCGGGACGAAGGGCTTCGAAGGGCAGGGTGGGAGCGCCGCTGTGCAGTTGCTCCAGTTCCGCGATCCATTCCGGGGGCAGCAGGTCGCCGCGCGTGGCCAGGATCTGGCCCAGCTTCACGAACGTGGGTCCCAAGGCCTCCAGCGCCAGTCGCGTGCGGCGCGGAAGGGTCTGCGGATTGTCGATTTCGCCGTCGTTCCGCTCCAGCCCCAGCCGGGCAAGCAAGACCCCGAGGCCGAAGCGCGAGGCGATCTGCAGGATATCTGCAAGCCGCCCGCGATCGCGGGCGGCTACCATCAGGGTCTTGATCATGCGGGGCTCTTCCTTACCCCTATTTCCCGAAGGCGACCGTCGCCATCACGGGGAAGTGATCCGAGGCATAGGTCGTGCCCTCGTGATGCGTGTCGACCGTCGCGTCCTTGATCTGGAAGCCGCGGACGAACAGGTAATCGATACGCTTTTTCCCGACGCCCGTGAAATCGTGGAAGGTGAGCTCCGGACCCTGCTTGCGCGGGGCGGCCGTCCAGGCGTCGGTGAGTGCATTGGAGAACTCAGCGTAGACTCCGCTGTCCGGTTCGGCGTTGAAGTCGCCAGCGACGACGAGCGGCAGGTCTTCGGCAATCGCCGGCAGGCGCGACAGGATCAGGGCGCCGCCGCGCTCGCGCGCCTGGGCATCCTGCTCCCGGTGCGGCAAGTGGGTGTCGACGAAGACGAAGCGGCGCGGGTTGCGGCCGAGGGTCTCGAACACGCCCCAAGTCGCCATGCGCGGCAGATCAGTACCCCAGCTCATGCTGCCGGGCTGCTCGGGCGTGTCGGACAGCCAGAAGTCGCCCTCGGTCACCAGCCGGAGCCGGTCGGTGCGATAGAGGATGCCCATATGCTCATCCGCGTGACCGCCCCGTCGATCGCGGCCGAACCAGCGATATTGCGGCAGCGCGCGCACCAGATCGTCGCCCTGCCGCTGGTGGAGTTCCTGCGCGCCGACCACATCCGGCTGGGTGTCGCGGATCGTCGCCACCATCACGGGGCGGCGCACGTCCCACCGGGTCGGACCCTCATCATAGGAAAGGCGGACGTTGAAGGTCATCACCCGCAGCGAAGAGGCCGGCGCGCAGGCTGCCACTGTGGCGACGAGGAACAGCCCTATGCTCCGGCGCAGGATCGACATCATTCATTCTCCCCAATTCTTCTTGCTGGTCATTTCCCGATGGGCGGGGATCGCGTCAATGCCATGACGACCCTGCGCGATGCGCCTCCGGAGGGCGTCCCCTGTGGAGACGTGGCTACCGTTTGCAACAAAATGTTGCTGAGCGGGGGTTCCATTTAGTTAGCTTCCTAACTATCTGGCGTGGCCATGCCGGATCAACAGCTGCAACGCGGGTTCACGCACCGCCTGATGCCGCTCGCGCGCGCCTATCGACGCTATATCGACAAAGGGCTCTCCTCGCTCGAGCTGTCCCACACCACGGCGCTGGCCGTGATGCTGATCGGTCGGATGGGAGATGGGCTTCGCCAGGGGACGCTTGCAGAAGAGCTGGGATTGGAAGGGGCGTCGCTGGTCCCGCTGATCCAGCAGCTACTGCAGGCAGGTCTCCTCGATCGTCGTCCCGATCCCGAGGACGGCCGCGCCAAGACCCTCCACCTCACCGATGCCGGCCGGAGCCTTGCGGCGGAGGTCGAAGAGCGTTCGGCGACGCTGCGCGCGCGCGTCTTTGCGGGCATCCCGGACAAAGATGTTGCCGCCGCGTTGCGGGTGATGGACCGCCTGGCGGTCGTCCTCCAGGAATGTGCAGACGGGACGCCGGCCGCGTGACGATCGGCGTGCGTCATCTGGTGTTCTCGGCCAACGCCTTTGCGGGCGCCTTGCTGGCGTTGTTCCTCTCCTTCGAGATCGGCTTGGAACGTCCCTTCTGGGCGATGGTGACCGTTTATATCGCGAGCCAGCCCCTGTCCGGCGCGTCGGTTTCCAAGGGCGTGTTCCGCCTCATCGGGACCGTGGTCGGCGCGGGCGCCGCAGTGCTCATGGTGCCGGCATTCGTGAACGCGCCGGTGTTGCTGACGCTGGTGATGGCCCTGTGGGTCGGCGGCTGCCTGTTCGTCTCGCTGATGGACCGTACCCCGCGCTCCTACCTCTTCATGCTGGCCGGTTATACGGCCGCCTTCGTCGGTTTTCCTTCCGCAGGTCACCCGGAGCAGGTGTTCGGCACCGCGGTGCTCCGCGCCCAGGAAATCGGGCTCGGCGTGTTCTGCGCGATGCTGTTCCACTCGATCATCTTCCCGCTGAGCGTGGGCGACGCGGTGCGCGATCGGCTGCGCGACATCCTGGCGGATGCCGAGCGCTGGACCGCGGACGCCCTGTCCGGCGCCTCCTCTCCGGAGACGGAAATGGAGCGCCGCCGCCTCGCGAACGACACGACCGAGCTCCATCTGCTCGGCACCCATCTGCCCTATGACACCGCGCGGATTCGGCCGGAGCGCAGGACGCTGGCCGCGCTTCAGGACCGATTGGTGCTGTTGCTGCCAATGGCCTCCGCGATCGAGGATCGCATCGTCACGCTGCGGGCGGCAGGGGCGCTACCGGAGCACCTCGATCGGCTGATCGAGGACGTCCGCAGCTGGACCAAGGATCCCGCTGCGGCGGATCCCGACATGCTCCACGAGCGCGCCGAAGCGCTTTCGCGCGAGGCGGCGAGCCGACACGACTGGAATGCGCTTCTCCAGGTGAACCTTGCAGGTCGGCTGGCGGAACTCATTGTCTTGCTCGGGACCATCCGGTCGCTCGCACGCGCGATCCGCTTCCCTGAGGAGAAGCTGCCCCAGGCGTTACGGCAGACGATCCGGGCGGCGCGCCCGCGCAAGTTCCACCTGGACTATGGGCTCGCGCTGCGCTCGGCCTTTGCCGCGGTGCTGGCGATCGGGGGATGCGCCGCGTTCTGGATCTTCAGCGGCTGGCCCGACGGCGCCACTGCAACGATGATCGCCGCGGTCATGTGCTGCTTCTTCGCGGCGATGGACGATCCCACCGTCGCCCAGCGTGGTTTCCTCTACGGCACCGCGGCCGGCATTCCGCTCGTCGGCCTGTACCTGTTCGCCATCCTGCCGATGATCAGCGGCTTTCCGCTGCTGGCGCTGGTACTCGCGCCCCTTTTCCTGCCGCTCGGCGTCGCAGTAGCCTTCCCGGCGCTCGCCGGTGCGACGATGCCGCTGGTGGTAGGGATCGCGGGCGGGCTGGCGCTCAACAACAACTACGGTCCGTCCGACTTCGCGACCTTCGTGAACAGCAATTTCGCGTTGTGCGCGGGGGTCCTCGCCGCGATCTTCGCGACCCGGCTGGTGCGCGTGCTGGACCCCGCGGCTGCGGTGCTGCGGGTCCTGCGGGCCGGCTGGCGCGATCTCGCCGAGGCTGCCGAGGAGCGTTCGATCCGCAGTCCGGCGGCCTGGACCAGTCGCATGCTGGACCGGGTGGGGCTTATCCTTCCCCGCCTTCCGCGTGCAGCCGCGGACCTCAGGCTCACTGGAACCGACGCCCTTCGCGATCTTCGCGTGGGGCTGGGCGTGCTTCAGCTGCGCGAAGCGGCGCGAACGGCTCCTTCGGGTGCCGCACGGGTCGCGCTGGAGCGGCTTGTCGCAACCCTCGGACGCCATTTCCGGCGACTGGGCAACGGAGCGAGCGAACGTGCGCCGTTGATGCTGCTCGACGAGATCGACGCCGCATTGGGGCTCACTCTCGACGCGCTGGCGGACTTCCCTGGACGTGAGCCGACGCTGCATGCGCTCGTCGGCCTGCGCCGCAATCTCTTTCCCGACGCCAGCGCCTGGCAACCGGAGGCCCTTGCCGCATGAACGGCCAGATCGACATCAACGGCATCTATGTCCACCCGCTGCTGATCGCGGCGATCGTCGCCTATGCGGTGTCGCTCCCGATCGAATGGGCACTCGCCCGTGTGGGGTTCTACCGCTTCGTCTTCCACCGGGGCTTGTTCGACTTCGCCCTGGTCGTCGTTCTGTGGGGGCTGGTCGCGGCCGCCCTGTCCACCGGCACTCCCTTCGCGCTTTCCTTCTGAGACCGTCATGAAACCCGTCATCATCATTCGCGTCCTGATCACCTTCGCCATCGTCCTCGCCGGCTATTTCGTCGCCGAAGCCCTGTGGCGGCATTATGAGGAGGATCCCTGGACCCGCGACGGTCGCATCAGTGCGGACGTGGTGCAGGTCGCACCGGACGTGTCTGGCTTGGTGACCGAAGTGCTGGTGCACGATAATCAGGAGGTGCGCGCCGGCACTCCATTGTTCATCATCGACCGGCCCCGCTACCAACTCGCGGTCAAGCAGGCGCAGGCGGGGATCGCGGCGCAGCGGGTCCTGATCGCGCAGGCCCAGCGCGAGGCGCGGCGTAACCGCACCCTGGGAGACTTGGTGCCGGCCGAGGAACGCGAGCAGGGGGACGCCAAGGTCGAGCAGCTTCAGGCCGAACTGGCCCGCCTGCAGGTGCAGCTGGAGACGGCGCGGCTCAACCTCGCCCGTACGGAGGTGCGGTCGGGCGTGGACGGCACCATCACCAATTTCGACCTTCGCCCCGGCGACTATGCCACTGCCGGCCGCGCCGAGTTCGCGATCATCGATCGCAAGTCGATCCATGCGGTGGGCTATTTCGAGGAAACCAAGCTGCCTCGGATCGCGCCGGGGGACCGGGTGCAAGTCCATCTGATGGGCGAGCAGCGGGTGATCGAGGGCCATGTCCAGAGCATCGCCAGCGGCGTGGACGATCGCGATCGCACCGCGGGTGACAAGATGCTCCCCAACGTCAACCCGACCTTCAACTGGGTGCGCCTTGCCCAGCGTGTCCCGGTGCGGATCGTGCTGGATTGCGTCCCGGCGGGCTTGTCTCTCGTCGTCGGCCGCACCGCGACCGTCAATGTCGTCCATCGCGAGCCGTCTTCTGCACCGCGCCCCGGTACGGTGGCAGGGGGGCTTGAACGTCGCGCCACCCTGGAGAAGACGGCATGAGCCCGTCGATGCTGCGGAAAGTCGTTCCCCTGCTTGCCACTGTGGCGGCAGCCGCTTGCGCGCCGGTCGGGCCCGACTACCACCGTCCGGAGGCGGCGATCGCCGAGCGCCCTTCTGCCAAGGCGCCGTTCTTGAGCGGCAACGAGCCTGCCTTCGCCGAGACTGCCGTTCCCCAGGACTGGTGGCGTTTGTACCGCGACCCGGTGCTCGACAGCCTCGTGGCGGAGGCCATCGCCGCGAATACCGACCTGCGCGTGGCAGCGGCCAACATCGCGCGAGCCCAGGCGCAGCGCACCATCACCGAGGATGCGCGAGAGCCGCAGACGGAGCTCGGCGCAAGCATCTCGCGCGCCATGCCCTCGGCACAGGAAGAGTTGATGCCGGGCGAGGCGTTCCCATCCTTCTGGGTCTATTCGCTGGAGGCATCGGCGAGCTACCAGCTTGATCTGGCGGGTCAGATCCGCCGCGCGATCGAAGCGGCGGATGCCGATGTGGCGGCCACGCAGGCGGCGTATGACGCGACCCGCGTGACCGTCGTCGCCCAGACCACCGCCGCCTATGTCGAGGCCTGTGCTGCGGGGCATGAGATCGGCGTCGTGCAGCAAGCGCTCGATCTGCAGCGACGCAGCACCGAGCTGACACGGCGGCTGGTTCGTGGCGGACGCGGCAGCACGCTCGACGTGACCCGCTCCACCGCGCAGGAGGCACAGGTCCGTGCCAATCTGCCGACCCTGATCGCCCAGAAGCAGACGGCGCTGTTTCGTCTTGCGACCCTTACCGGCAAGCCGCCTGCCGAGTTCGACCGGCGGGTGGCGGGCTGCGGGCGGGAGCCACAGCTGGATCGGCCCGTCCCGATCGGTGACGGGGCCGCACTGCTGCGGCGCAGACCGGACGTCCGGCAGGCGGAACTGCTCTTGCGCGCGGCAACTGCCCGGATCGGGGTCGCAACGGCGGACCTGTATCCGAAGATCCGTCTCGGCGCGTCCGTCGGCTCAGCGGGGCTCGCGGAGTCCTTCCTGGCATCGGACACGTTTAAGTTCGGGCTGGGGCCGCTGATCAGCTGGGAGTTCCCGAACCGCAAGCGCGTGCGCGCCCGCATCGGCATGGCCGAGGCCGAGGCGGATGCGGCGTACGCCCGTTTCGACGGGGTGGTGCTCACCGCCCTTCGCGAGGTGGAGACGGCGCTCACGGTCTATGCACGCGATCTCGATCGGCGCCGCGAGCTGGAGGAGGCGCGTTCTCATGCTGCACAAGCGGCAGGGGATGCGCAGACGCTATTTCGCGCCGGGCGCCAGGGATTCCTGCCGGTACTGGATGCGGATCGGGTTCTGATTTCCGCCGAACAGGCGCTGGCGGCGCAGGAAAGCCGCATCGCCGCAGATCAGGTGCGCTTGTTCCTGGCACTGGGAGGCGGATGGCAGACCTCCGCTGCGGGGGAGGCCTAAGCTGCAAGGGCCGGTCAAAAGATAAGATAATACGGTCGCCTCCTTCGTTCCTTGCCGTTAGGCTGGAAAGAAAAAGGGAGGATCTGATGGCATTTTTCCGCACGGCCTTGTTGCTGGGGACCACGCTCAGCTTTGCCGGCGCCGTTCCGGCCTTGGCTCAGCGCACGGTTCCCGCCGCGCCGGACGCGATCGTCTACAAGACTGCGCTGACGACCAAGTGGGCCCGGGAGGTCACGCCGGAGAACGCGTGGCGCAGCTATCCGCGTCCGCAGCGCGTGCGGGACCGTTGGCTCAACCTCAACGGCCAATGGGACTACGCGATCGCGAAAGCGGGCACACCCCGGCCCGCGCAGATGCAGGGCAAGATCCTAGTCCCTTTCGCGGTGGAATCGAAGCTTTCGGGCGTGCAGCGTCCCGTTCTTCCGGACGACCGCATCTGGTATCGGCGCAGTTTCGCCGTGCCGGCCGATTGGGCCGGGCAGCACGTGCTTCTGAACTTCGGCGCCGTCGACTATGAAGCGGCCGTCTGGGTGAACGGCGCCTATGTGGGGGCGCACAAGGGCGGTTCCGCCACCTTCAGCTTCGATATCACCGCGCACCTGCGGAGCGGAGACAACGAAGTGGTGGTCCAGGTCGCCGATCCCACTTCCGATGGCGTGCAGCCGCGCGGCAAGCAGACGCTGGCGCCGCAGGGCATCTGGTACACGCCCGTGAGCGGCATCTGGCAGACCGTATGGCTGGAGCCGGTCTCCGAACTGCACATCGCGGACGTGCGCGCCACGCCGGACATCGATCGCGGTCGGCTGGAAGTGGACGTCGCGCTCAACCGCTCTGCCAACGATACCGATGCGGTGCGCCTTACCGCCAGCAAGGACGGACAGGTCATTGCGAGCACCATCGTGCGCGCCAACCGGCACGCGAGCCTGCCGATCCCCAACGCGCATCTCTGGTCACCGAATGACCCGTTCCTCTACGATCTCACCGCCGAGCTGGTGACGATCAAGGACCCCTATGCAGGAGCGAAGGAGCGGACCCGTACGGCCTATGACGCACGGTTCACGGAACGTGAGCGCGCGACCTACGCTCAGGCTCAGGTGGTCGGCACGCCCGTGGATCGGGTGAAAGGATATTTCGCCATGCGCAAGGTCTCGATTGGACCAGGTGCGGTAGAGGGGCAGCCTGCAATTCTGCTCAACAACAAGCCGCTCTTCCAGAACGGGACGTTGGACCAGGGCTGGTGGCCGGATGGCCTGCTCACCCCGCCTTCGGAAGAGGCCATGGTGAGCGACATCGTCTTCCTGAAGAACGCCGGGTTCAACATGTTGCGCAAGCACATCAAGGTCGAGCCCGCGCGATACTATTACGATGCGGATAGGCTCGGGATGCTGATCTGGCAGGACATGCCCTCCGGCGGCGACGAGGACCAGTTCGTCACCGGATCGAGCAAAAGCCAGGCGGTGCTGTCTTCGACCGCGATGACGGAGTTCCAGCAGGAACTTGCCGCGATGATCGGGGATCTCCGGTCGTTTCCCTCGATCGTGACCTGGGTCGTGAACAACGAGGGCTGGGGGCAGTATGATTCGTCGACGCTCGCCAAGCTGGTGAAGGGGATGGACCCAAGCCGGGTCGTCAACGCCGACAGCGGCTGGCTCGACGTCGCACCGGACGCGTCGGACATGGTCGACATCCACACCTATGAGGACAAGCCGAACGTCCCGCCGCGCTCCAGCACCCGGGCGATCGTCATCGGCGAATATGGCGGCATCGGCCTTCCGGTGCGCGGCCACATCTGGCGAGCCGGCAAGCGCAACTGGGGATATCAGGTGGCCGCCGACGGCCAGGATTATCTCAAGCGCTACCGCGTCAAGTTCGACGAGATCATCCGCCAGGCACGCGAGGAGGGACTGAGCGCGGCCGTCTACACCCAGACCACCGACGTGGAGGACGAGATCAACGGCCTCCTCACCTACGACCGGGCTGAAGCAAAGGCTCCCGCCGAGGACCTCGCCCGCATTGCCGCCCCGCTCACTGGTGCCGGCGTGGATCCTTATCAGGGCCGATGAACGGAACTCTGCGGCGCGACCGGAAGGTTGCGCCGCCTCGGGCGGACGGGTTCAGGTGGCGGCTCGCAGTGCTCGCGGTTGGGTGGTTTTCGCTGCTGCCCTTTCGCGCAAGAAACCGCGGATGGCAGCATCGAGGCCACCGAGCGGCGCGCCCCGTTCCGTGGCGAGGCGCGCACCCCGCGGTCGAGGGGCGCGCCAGTCGGGGAGGGGCCCCGGAATTTCCTCGATCAGGCCGGTATCGAAGCCTGCACAATGCGCGATCCGCCTCGCGAACTCAGCCCAACTCAGGGTCTCACCGTTCGTGAGGTGCCACACACCGGTTGCGCCGTCGATCAGCAGGTCGAGTGCGGCTTCCGCGAGTTGCGGTACATAACTGGGGGAGACGAGATAGTCGAACGTGGCCTTGAACGGGCGACCTGCTTCCAGGCTGTCCACCACCGCATGCGCGAAGTCGAAGCGGGCGGCCGTCGAGAAGAAGGCGCCGGTGCGGGCGATTAGGGTGTTGTCCAGACGAGCGCAGCCCGCCTCCATTTCCGCCTTGCTACGGCCATAGGCGTTGAGGGGCTGCACGGCGTCTGATTCGACATGAAGCCGGTCGTCGTCCGCGCCGAAGACCACGTCGCTGGAAAAGCCCAGATATGCGATCCCGCGCTCGGCGCACGCTTCTGCAAGTGCCACCGCGCCTACTGCATTGATCCGGCGGCAGGTCTCTTCTTCCGCTTCGGCAGCATCGACGTCGGCCCAGCCAGCTGCGTTGACCACCGCCCACGGGCCAATGGCCTCGATCGAGTGGCCGAAGCCGTGCGGCCGGGTAAGATCGATCCTCGTTCGATCGGACAGAACATGGGGGATGTGCCGGATCGTACAGGCGCGCGCGATCGCTTGGCCGAGCGTACCCGTGGCGCCGAGTATCAGCAGCGGGGGCGTAGACGGGCTCGCGTCCTGTCGCCGTGCCGCTCCCGGGTGCGGCATGGGGGGATAGAGCAGCCGGTCGGGCCGCTGCCACCAGCCGGGTTCCTGCGCGAGTGGATGGCGGGCCGCGCGCTTCGGCAGTCCGCGCCAGAGCTCTGCCAGCGCGGTGGGCCGCGGGGTGCCACTCGATACGTCGAACACCCCCGGTTCGTAGCTTCCGGATCCGGTCAGCAGCGTGTCCCAGCCATGGCTCCCCAGCAGCGACCAGGCGGTGACCGCGCGCAGGTCAACGCCCGCTGCCTGCGCGGCGCAGGCCGTATCCCAGGCCTCGGCTGCCCAGCGCAACTGTTCCTCCCGGGTGCAGCCATTGTGCACCTCGGTGATCGCGATCGGCGTTCGGTAGCGTTGCCACGCCTCGCGCACGACGCCCCCTAGGCCGCCGGGGGGCGGGTCGAGAACTCGGATGGCTTCGGTATCGGCGTAGGCGAGCCGTCCGTTCCCGCCGTGCGTGGAGGGCGGATAGCGCTGCAGCCGATGGTCCAGGAACCGATCGCTCGTGAGATAGTGGTTTACGCCCACGATATCGGGTGGGCAGGGGGCGTCGGCGATCGCCAGCATCCGATCGCCGAGACCGAAGGCGGCGATCCGCTCCCACAGCGGGTGCTGCCGCGTGACCCGGCCGAACAGCAGATCCCACCCGGCCCACCGACGAAGGTTGTCGAACGCTGCCTGCTCGGCCAGGCGCGTGGTTGCATAGGCGCGGCCGAGATCGTCCGTCTGGATCAGCTGCGCGGCCGGGTTCACCCGACGCACGGCCCGCATCGCCAATCGGACGCCATCCACCTGGTTGAGCAATGCCAGCCAGAAGGAGCCCTCGTCCGCGCTGTGCGGGTACCAATGGCCGTAGAGAGCAGAGAAGCGGGCGGTGGTCAGCGGCTCGTTGACCGGCGTCCAGGCTTCGATCCAGGGATAGCGTTGCGCAACCTGGGCAGCAAAGTCGGCCAAGCCTGTCGCGAACGCTGGGTCGAGTAGGTTGGTGTGGCGGGGGCCGCTGCCGTGATGAACCAGTCCGACAATGGGACGGATGCCGAGTTCTCGAAGCCGTTCCAGCCGCTCGTCAGGCCAGCTCCAGTCGGCCGTCGCAAGCCCGTTGGGTGCCACCCGCTCCCAAAGCACGGGGTAACGGATCGCTTTGAGACCGAGGTCCGCGAAGCGGTCCAGGTCCGACAGTCGATTGTGGTGGCCGCTCAGGCGGCATTGGTCGAGGTACCCGTCGCGCGTGCGGTTTACCGTGCATTCGACACCACCCCAGAGCTCGATGTCCGGCATCCGGCACCTCTCGATCTGTGCGCCTGCAACGGCTGCGGGCCCGCATCGTTCCGCACAAGCAGGTTGATCTATGTTGGTCGGCAAGGACTTAGCGGAACATTTTACGCATGCGCAGGTTTCATCAAAGTTACCCAGAGAACATCTGAAGGGGGCGCGCGTGAACGAGCAGATGCCGTCGGAAACCAACCTTCCGGGACTTTCCTCTGGACCCAGTGATCGTCCGACGTTGATCTGCTTCAGCCATCTGCGATGGGCGTTCGTCTTCCAGCGTCCACAGCATTTGATGACGCGCTTTGCCGCCACGCATCATGTGCTGTTCTGGGAGGAGCCGGAGTATGTGGCCGGCATCGGAACCGCGCGCCTCCGTCGCAGCGTCTGCGAGGGCAGCGGCGTGGAGGTGCTGACGCCCGAACTCGACGAGTCGCTGCGCGGCCGGGACGAAGACGCCGAGCTGGCGGCGCTGCTGGACGCTGTCCTGATCGGTACCCGCGGCAGCATCATCCGCTGGTACTACACGCCCATGATGCTGCCCTTTTCGCAGCACGTGCAGGCCGACTGCGTCGTGTACGACTGCATGGACGAACTGTCCGCGTTCCGGGGGGCTCCGCCTGAGTTGCTCGACCGCGAACGTTTGCTGCTCGAAGCAGCGGACCTCGTCTTTACCGGTGGCACCAGCCTGTATGAGGCCAAGCGCGACCGGCACTCGAACGTCCACGCATTTCCCTCCAGCATCGACGTTCCCCATTTCGCTCGGGCACGAAAAGGCGGCGCGGTCCCGGCGGAGCAGGCGGCAATTGCGGGTCCGCGGCTCGGCTTCAGCGGCGTGATCGACGAGCGAATGGATCTGGGGCTTCTGGAGGCCGTTGCGGACGCGCGTCCCGACTGGTCTCTGGTGGTGATCGGCCCCGTGGTGAAGATCGGCGAGCACGAGCTGCCGCGTCGTCCGAACATCCACTACCTGGGTTCCCAGCCGTACACCGCGCTGCCGGACCATATGTCCGGCTGGGACGTGGCCCTGATGCCGTTCGCGATCAACGAGGCAACGCGGTTCATCAGCCCGACGAAGACGCCGGAGTATCTGGCCGCCGGCTGTCCGGTGGTGTCCACGCCGATCACGGATGTCGTGCGCCATTACGGCTCGCTTTCGGCAGTGCAGATTGCCGACAGTCCCGACGCGTTCATCGCCGCGTGCGAGGCTGCCATGCAGTTGCGCGCGGGAGACGGGGCGTGGCTGGAGGAAGCCGACGCGGTGCTTGCTCGCACTTCCTGGAACAGCACGGCCTTCGAGATGGCAGCGTTGATCTCGGCAGAGATCGCGGCGCGGGGGCGGATCGAGCCCGTGGTGTCTCCGACGGTCTGGCCCGCCTCGCAGGATCGTTACGACGTGATGGTGGTGGGTGCCGGCTTCGCGGGAGCCGTCATGGCGGAGCGGCTCGCCGCCGATGGCGGCAAGCGGGTCCTGGTGGTGGACCGCAGGCCACACGTGGGAGGGAACGCCTTCGACCACAAGGACGACGCCGGCATTCTGATCCACCAATATGGGCCGCACATCTTCCACACCAACTCGCCGGAGATCTTCGACTATCTCTCGCGGTTCACGGAGTGGCGTCCCTACGAGCATCGGGTGCTCGCGTCCGTCGACGGGCAACTGGTGCCTATGCCGATCAACCGTACGACGCTGAACGCGCTCTATGGCCTCGACATGCAAAGCGACGAGGAGGTGGCGGCGTTCCTGGCTGCTCGTGCGGAGCCGGTGGTGCCGATCCGGACTTCCGCGGACGTGGTCGTCTCGCAAGTAGGACGGGAGCTCTACGAGACCTTCTTCCGCGGCTACACGCGCAAGCAATGGGGACGGGACCCGTCCGAGCTCGACAAGTCGGTCACCGCGCGCGTGCCCACCCGTACCGGCACCGACGATCGCTACTTCACCGACCAGTTCCAGGCGATGCCGCTCGAAGGCTACACCCGGATGTTCGAGCGGATGCTGGATCATCCCAACATCGACCTGCTGCTGGGTGTCGATTACCGCGAGGTCCGCGACGCCTATCCGCACGACCATCTGGTCTTCACCGGCCCCGTCGACGAGTATTTCGGCTATCGCTACGGCAGGCTTCCATACCGGTCCCTGCAGTTCGAGCACCAGACGGTCGACAAACCCTGGCATCAGCCGGTTGCCGTCGTGAACTACCCCAACGAGGCGACACCCTACACGCGGGTGACCGAATACAAGCACCTGACGGGACAGGAGGCAGACCGCACCAGCGTCACCTTCGAGTATCCGAGCGCGACGGGCGATCCTTACTACCCGATCCCCTGCGAGGAGAACCAGGCGCTCTACAAAAGGTACGAGGCACTGGCCCTGGCAGAGCCCTCGGTCAGCTTCGTCGGGCGGCTGGCAACCTACCGCTACTACAACATGGACCAGGTCGTCGGTCAGGCGCTGGCAACCTACCGGCGCCTCAGCGGGGCGCGGAAGGTGCAGCAGCCACCGGAGCATGCGGTTGTCGCTCCATTGGGACGTACTGCGGCTTGAACATGGCCGATCGGGTTGCAGGATGACCGTGCTCGCCTTCGGACGTGTGCCGGCGCTCGTGCGTCACCGATGATCGGGTCCTCATCTGGAACTGCCCATGTCACGGGCGGCCGACATGTCCCACGGCGTACAGAGCGAGGGTGGTCAGGTGCGATCGTGCGTTCCGGGGGATGACGTGCATCCTGCTCTCTTCCCGCCACGTCGGCTGAGGGATCGGACCGTGCGCCATGGGAATGCAGCGGGGGAAGGGGCGCCTTGCGCACCGGAGTTGCCCGTCGTCGCTTGTTCTTCGCGTTCGCCTCGTCGATAGGCACCCGCATGAAGCCTCATCCCGCACCCGCCGGCATGCACCCGCGAGAGTTCGTCGCCTTCATCGCGGCGGTTATGGCGGTCAACGCGCTGGGCGTCGACCTGATGCTGCCTGCGCTTGCAGATATCGGCCACGATTTGTCGGTGAGCACGCCCAACCATCGGCAGTGGATCGTCACCGCCTATATGTTGGGCTTCGGCGCCGGGCAGCTGGTCTATGGCCCGCTTGCCGACCGCTTCGGACGCAAGCCGATCCTGGTGGGCACCTTGGCGGGCTTTGTTGCCGCGGCCATCTTCGCCGCCGGATCGGTGACCTTTGCGGGCCTGCTTGGGGCGCGGTTGCTTCAGGGGCTGATGTCCGCCTCCACCCGCGTGCTGGCAGTCGCCATTGTTCGCGACGGGGCATCCGGGCGCCAGATGGCGCGCACCATGTCGATCGCCCAGATGATCTTCTTCCTGGTCCCAATCCTGGCACCCACGTTGGGGCAGGCGCTGCTCGCCTTCGGACCCTGGCGCTTCATCTTCTACGCGCTCGGCGCCTTTGCCGCGGTGGTGCTCGCCTGGACGCTGGTGCGGCTGCCGGAGACGTTGCCGCTCGCTCGGCGGGTTCCGATCTCGCTCGCGGCCCTTCGCCAGAGCTACCGCCTGACCCTCACCAACCGTTTCTCAATCGGCTATGCGATCGCCGCGTCGCTGACCTTTGGTGGCATCCTTGCGTTCGTATCCTCGGCCCAGCAGATCTTCGTCGACGAGTTCGGCGCAGGCGATCGTTTCACGCTGCTGTTCGCGCTGTGCGCCTTCGCCATGGGCGTCGCTTCCTTTGCGAACAGCCGGCTGGTGGAGCGGCTGGGCACACGGCTCATCTCTCAGTCCGCCGTGCTCGCGCTCATCACCCTGTCCGTCGTCCATGTGGTCGTGATCGAGGCCGGGCTGGAGACACTGACGAGCTACATCGTGTTCCAGGCGCTGAGCATGACCTGCATCGGCCTGTGCGGCTCCAACTTCGGCGCGATGGCGATGGAGCCGGTCGGCCACATCGCCGGCACTGCATCCTCGCTGCAGGGCTTCATCACGAGCCTGGGGGCGGTCGTCGTGAGCCTGGTGATCGGCCAGTCGTACAGCGGGACGACCTTGCCGCTGGCGATCGGCTACCTTGGGATCGGCCTCGCCCTGATCGCGATCATCTATGTGATCGAAGGCGGCCAGTTGTTCCGCCCGCGCCTGCCCGCGCAATAGGGCGCCACACGCCGAGGAATGCTGCGCCGGGCACGTCCGCCCGGCCAACCGTAGGCTTCGGGCGTCCGGTCCCGTCGAGCGGGAGGATCGTGACGCCGCCGGTCTTCTCATGCGCCGCGAGCAGCTGGTCTTCGAGTAGCAGCAGGAAGCGGGGGGAGGCGCCGCCGCTGGGGGTGTGCCCGAGTAGCGTGACCTCACCCTCTGGATCGATGGCGAAGCTCGCCACGCTGTCATGGCCGCGGTTGCTGACGTAGAGGCGCGTTCCCGCCGCGTCGAGCGCAACGGCGCCGCCGAGACTGCCGGGTGCGGCGTCCGCCGGCAGAGTGGAGAGGATGCGCTGCGCTGAAAGTGCGCCGCTTTCTTCCATCCCGAGGACGGTCAAGGTCGACGCGAGTTCGCTCACCAGGAAAGCGATCGGCAGGGTGGGGTGGAACGCCAGCTGGCGCGGGCCGGAACCCGGTGGCGCGACATAGGCGATGCTGGGCTCGCCCAAAGCGCCTGTCGAGCTATGGGTCGGAAACGCGAGGATCTGGTCGGCCCCCAGGTCTGCGACATAGAGCCGTCCGTCGGCAGCGAAGCCGACCCAGTGGGCATGTGGCCCTTCCTGGCGCTCGACGTTCGGCCCCTGACCCTCGTTCTGGTGGATGGCCGGCGGGCCGGAAGGCAGGCCCTCCGGATCGAGGCGGTACATCGCAACCGTCCCGCTCGCGTAGTTGGCGATCGCGAGCAGCCGACCGGAACCGTCGAGCGCCAGGTGACACGGACCATCGCCGCCCGACGATACGGAGGCCACCTCCCGCCAGTCTGCATCGGCGTCCGCAAGCACCACCCGGCCTGCCTTCTCGTCGACGAAATACCAAAGCCCGGAGCCCGGCCGTCGTATTCCTGCGGAGACGTTGACGTACGCGGCAAGCGCCGGGCCTCCCGTCAGGCCTTCGCCCGTGATCGTGAGCGGATAGAGCCCGCGTGCGCCCGGCTCCGCGTAGCCCGCCGCAAATACGAGTCCACGAGCTTCGTCCATTGTCCTCTCCGACTTGCTGGTGGCCTCTTCAGGTCAAAGGCGACAGGTCCGTATCGGTTCCCCTTTAAGGCCGCGAAGGGCTTTTCCGCGGAAGGCGCTGGATTTCTCCGGCGCACTCATTATGTACCGACCATTATGAAAGCTTGCTGTTCCGCAAAGGGTCGTCCGCGCGAGTTCTGTGCCGACACGGCGCTTGCCGCCGCGCTGCGGGTGTTCTGGAGCAAGGGCTACGAGGGCGCGTCGCTTACCGACCTTACCGAGGCGATGGGGATCACGCGTCCCAGCCTGTACGCCGCGTTCGGCAACAAGGAAGCGCTCTTCAAGATGGCTCTCGACCTCTACGAACGCGAGAAGCTCGACTACATCGGCGAGGCGCTGAAGGAGTCGACGGCGCGGAAGGTGGCCGAGCATCTGTTGCGCAGTGCGTTGGAAATGCAGATGAGCAATTCCGATCCCAAAGGCTGCATGGGCGTGATCAACGCCGTCGCCTGCGGTGCGGAGGCCGAGTCGATCCGCGCGGAGGTGATCCATCGCGGCCGAGTCGCCAAACAGGGACTGATCGATCGCTTCGAGCGGGCGAAGGCAGAAGGTGACCTGCCACCCGATACCGATGCCGTCGGGCTGACCAGCTATCTCACCGCGATCATGCAAGGATTGGCCGTTCAGGGCGGGGCTGGTGCCTCGTGCCAGGACCTGAAGGCGCTGATCGATACCAGCCTCGCGATGTGGCCTGAGGCGTAAGCCGATCGAGTTCTCACTACGCGCTTGCAAAAAGTACCGTACGGTATGAAAAGGCTCTTGACCGTCTGCTCCGCGTTTCTATACTGGGCGGTATAGAAGATAAAGGTAGCGTTGAGCGGGGGCCAACCCCGACGGCGACTTCAGCAAATTGAACCAACGGACCGGACGAGCGCCGCAGGACCCCTCCTGCGCGACAGGCCGGGTCGTGCCCTTGAATGACAGAGACCGGCAGGCCGGCGGAGGCGTTCCGCGCGGCAGGAGGGCGTGCGCCCTGGCTCGGTCCAGCAGGAGGAGACGAGTGATGGCGTATATGAACTTCACCGAATTGCAGGGTGCTCCCGTTGCTGCGCCGGTCGATGTGGCCGCTGTCGTGGGCGAGGTCGGCTTCTCGGCACTCGAGTGGTCGGTTGTGGCGATCGCACAGAAGGACCGACTGTCCAGCTTGGCGACACCGGGCCGGCTGTCGATCGCTTTCGGCACCGTCTTCGGCAACCAGAGCGGAAGCGCCCGGCTCGCGGATCCGCGCCTGGAGGCGCTGCGCCGGATGTCCGTACTCGCGTGGCATCACGGCGATGCCGTTCCCCGCCATGAAATTCGTGCATTCCACCAGGCCGGCTTCACGCACGAGCAGTACGAAACCCTGCTCGACAGCATCAGCCGCGGCCGCTCAGCCCTGAACCAGGGAAGGCGTACCCGATGAACATGATTTCCCGAGTTGAGACCGAAGAAACTTCGCGAGCAGGTCTCGCGAAGCGCTTCCGCCGCTTGCCCTTCTGGCAGCGCGCGGGCGTCATAGCCCTGCCGATCGCGCTGGTGGTCGGCAGCACCGGCATCGCCTTCAAGGGCGCACCTGCCGCGCCCGCTGCGCCACCGCCGCCGGTGGTCACCGTGGCGGCACCGCTGGTCCGCGACATCAACGAGTGGGACGACTACGTCGGCCGGTTCGAGGCGAGCCGCGCGGTCGAGGTCCGGCCGCGCGTCGCCGGTGCGATCACGGGCGTGCACTTCACCGACGGAGCCGTGGTTCGCAAGGGACAACTGCTCTTCACCATCGATCCGCGGCCCTTCACCGCCGCGCTTGCGGAGGCGCGCGCTGGCCTCGCCAGTGCGGAGAGCGACCTTGCGCTCGCGCGTGCGGATCTCGGCCGCGCAGAGCGGCTGGTCGCCGTGGACGCCGTCTCCAGGAGCGATCTCGAACGGTTGCAGGCACGCGTTCGCGCTGCGACTGCCGCCGTCGCCGCAGGGCAGGCGCGTGTACGAAGCCGTGCTTTGGACGTTGAGTTCACGCAGGTACGGGCCCCAATTTCCGGTCGGATCTCGGACCGCCGCGTTGATCCGGGCAATCTGGTCGCGGCCGGGGAGGGGCAGGGCGGATCGCTTCTGACGACGATCAACGCACTGGACCCGATCTACTTCACCTTCGACGGTTCCGAGGCGCTGTTCCTCAAGACCAAGCGCGCCCGGGAGGCGGGTGCAGCCGCATCGCCGGTCGAAATCCGTCTTCAGGATGAGGCGGACTATAAGTGGAAGGGGCGGCTGGACTTCACCGACAATGGCCTCGATCCGCGATCGGGCACGATCCGCGGGCGTGCGGTTCTGAGCAATCCCGGGTTGTTCCTGACGCCGGGGATGTTTGGCAACATGCGATTGTCGGCCGGCGGAACGACGCGCGCGTTGATGGTTCCGGACGCGGCGATCCAGACCGATCAGGCCCGCAAGCTCGTGCTCACCGTCGGTGCGGACGGCACGGTTGCTCCCAAGCCGGTCGAACTCGGGCCCGTGGTCGACGGCCTGCGCATCATCCGCTCCGGCCTGATCCCTCAGGACAAGGTGGTGATCGCAGGCACGCAAATGGCCATGCCGGGCGCCAAGGTTCAGCCCAAGCCCGGCAGGATCGCGCCCGACGCGTCCGCGCAGCAACCCACCTTCACGGCACCGGTCACGGGCGAGGCAACCTTCGCCCGGTGACCCGTCAGCCGCCGGGAAGCCCCCAACACCCGGCGGCTGACACCTCCATTTTCTGATCTCTTGCACGAGGAGTGGCCCCATGCGCCTCTCGCGGTTCTTCATCACGCGCCCGATCTTCGCGGCCGTCATCGCGATCGTGATCACGATCATCGGTGCGATCGCCTATCTTGCGCTTCCGATCTCCCAATATCCAGACATCGTGCCGCCGACCGTCACGGTCACGGCGAGCTATCCTGGCGCCTCTGCCGAGACCGTCGCCGAAACCGTTGCTGCGCCCATCGAGCAGGAGATCAATGGCGTCGACGACATGCTGTACCAGTCGTCGCAGTCGACCGGCGACGGCAACGTGACGATCACCGTCACCTTCAAGTCCGGCACCAACCTCGATGCCGCGCAGGTGCTGGTGCAGAACCGGGTCGCAGTCGCCGTGCCGCGCCTGCCTGAGGAAGTGCAGCGCCTTGGCGTGGTGACGCGGAAGACCACGCCGGACTTCCTGATGGTGGTCAACCTGATCTCCCCCGACAAGTCGGTCGATCGCAGCTATATCTCGAACTACGCGCTTACCCAGGTCAAGGACCGGCTGGCGCGCATCGAGGGCGTGGGCGATGTCCGGATGTTCGGCGCACGCGACTTCGCGATGCGGGTGTGGATCGATCCTGGCCGCGCCGCAGCACTGAACCTGACGGCGGGCGACATCGTCCAGGCGCTGCGCGCACAGAACATCCAGGTCGCCGCTGGCACGCTCGGTCAGCCCGGCTCCACGCCGACGGGCAACGCGTTTCAGCTCAACATCGAGACGCAGGGTCGCCTGAAGGATCCGGCCGAGTTCGGCCGCGTCGTCATCCGCACCGACGCCGATGGACGTCAGGTGCGCGTGAGCGACGTGGCGCGCGTCGAACTTGGTGCCGCCGACTACTCCTCCAACACCTATTTGTCGAACCAGCCGACCGTCATCCTCGGCGTGTTCCAGCGTCCGGGATCGAACGCCCTCGCAGCTGCAACAGCGGTGGAGGACGAGCTCGAGGCGATGTCAAAGGACTTCCCCAAGGGCCTGGAATATCGCGTCATCTACAATCCGACGGAGTTCATCTCCCAGTCGATCGACGCGGTCTACCACACGCTCGGCGAAGCGGTGCTGCTGGTCGTGCTGGTCGTGATCGTCTTCCTGCAGAAGTGGCGGGCGGCGATCATCCCGGTGGTTGCCATTCCTGTGTCGCTGATCGGCACGATGGCGGTGCTGCTGCCGCTCGGCTACTCGCTCAACAACCTTTCGCTGTTCGGCCTGGTGCTGGCGATCGGCATCGTCGTGGACGACGCGATCGTCGTGGTGGAAAATGTCGAGCGCAACCTGTCGCGCGGCATGTCCGCGCTGGAGGCGGCGCGCACGTCCATGGACGAGGTGTCCGGCGCGCTGGTCGCCATCGTGCTGGTGCTGCTGGCGGTGTTCCTGCCGACGCTGTTCCTGAATGGGCTGTCCGGTGCCTTCTACAAGCAGTTCGCGGTCACGATCTCGGTTGCAACGGCAATCTCGCTGCTGGTGTCGCTCACCCTCTCGCCCGCCCTCGCAGCGGTGCTGCTGACCGGGCATGAGGGAGAGCCCAAGGGCCGGATCGGACGGATGACCAGCCGTGCGGCGGATGCCTTCAATCGGGGCTTCGATCGCCTGAGCCACGGCTACAGCCGCCTGACCCGGGTGCTGGTCACGCGTCCGAAGCGCATGATGGTGACCTATGCCGGACTGATCGCGGCAACGGTCGCCATGTTCTGGGTGACGCCGGTCGGCTTCATCCCGGCGCAGGACCAGGGCTACTTCCTGACCGTCATCCAGCTGCCGCCGGGCTCGTCGCTCGAGCGCACGGATGAGGTGATGCGCAAGGTCGTGGCCCGCATCCTGCCCATCAAGGGCGTGAAGGGCTCGGTGATGCTCGCCGGCTTCGACGGACCGTCGCAGACGCTCGCGCCCAACAGCGCGGCCGCCTATGTCCCGCTGCAGTCCTTCGAAGAGCGCAAGAAGCTGGGCGTCACCTACGCCGGCATCATGGACGAGGCGCGCAAGCGTACGGCCGACATCAATGAGGCGATGCTGCTCGTCGTGCCGCCGCCGCTCATCCAGGGTATCGGATCGGCCGGTGGCTATCGCATGATGATCGAGGATCGTGGCGAGCATGGCTATGCCGAACTGGGCAAGACGGCGTTCGATCTGATCGGCAAGGCGAACCAGACCGAAGGCCTGCAGCAGGTCTACACCTTCTTCAACACGGCCACCCCGCGCGTTTTCGCCGATATCGATCGGCGCAAGGCGGACCTCTTGGGCGTGCCGCCGGAGCGGGTGTTCGAGGCGCTGAACGTCTATCTGGGTTCGGCCTTCGTGAACGACTTCAACATGTTGGGACGCACCTATCGCGTCACTGCTCAGGCCGATGCACCGTTCCGCACGACAGAAGCAGACATTGCCAACCTGAAGACGCGCTCGAACTCCGGGGCGATGGTGCCGATCGGCTCCGTCTCCACCTTCGAGAACAAGACCGGCCCGTATCGCGTCACGCGCTACAACCTCTTCCCAGCGGTGGAGGTCGATGGCGACACCGCGCCTGGATACAGTTCCGGCCGCTCGCTGCTCACGATGGAGAAGCTCGCGAGCGAGCTGCCACCGGGCTACGAAGCCGAGTGGACCGGCATCGCGTTCCAGCAGAAGATGGCCGGCAGCACAGCAGGCCTGGTGTTTGCGCTGGCCGTGCTGTTCGTCTTCCTGGTGCTCGCGGCGCAGTATGAAAGCCTGACGATGCCGCTGGCGATCATCCTGATCGTGCCCATGTGCCTTCTGGCCGCCATGGCGGGCGTCAATCTGCGGGGAATGGACAACAACGTCCTGACCCAGATCGGGTTGGTGGTGCTGATCGCGCTCGCTGCCAAGAACGCCATCCTGGTGGTGGAGTTCGCAAAGCAGGCGGAGGAGCAGGACGGCCTCTCGACCGTGGAGGCAGCGGTTCGCGCCGCACATGACCGACTGCGGCCGATCCTGATGACCTCGTTCGCCTTCATCCTGGGTGCGGTGCCGTTGCTGATCGCGAGCGGTGCCGGGGCGGAGCTCCGCCAGGCGCTGGGTACGGCGGTGTTCTTCGGGATGATGGGCGTGACCGCTTTCGGCCTGCTGTTCACCCCGACCTTCTACGTCGTGTGCCGCGCGCTGGGCGATCGCATCGCCCGCCTTCGCTCCCGCAAGGCTGCGGGCCGCGACGCCGCACCTCACTTCCAGCCCGCTGAATAAGGAGGGCCCCGATGCGTTCGATCCTGATCACCACCTCGGCGCTGGCGCTTGCCGCCTGTGCCGCAGGCCCCGACTATGCGGCCCCGAAGCATCCGCAAAGCGCCGGCGGCAGCTTTGTCGCCGCGACCGCCGTCGTCACCCCGGAGCCGGTGAAGGGCGATTGGTGGCGGCTCTACGACGATCCCGTGCTCAACCAGCTGGTCGCCGACGCTCTGGCGGCCAACACGGATGTGCGGGCCGCCGCCGCCCGCGTCGAGCGCGCGCGCGCCCTTCTGCGCGGCGCCCGCGCAAACCAGCTTCCGCAGGCTACGCTCGGCGCGGGCGCGAACTACGGGAGGACGCCCGAAATGCAGCGGGTGCCCGGCATGTCCCGCGAGAACTGGCAAATCGATGTTGGACTGAACGTCAGCTATGAGGCCGACTTGTTCGGACGCCTCTCGCGCAATGTGGAGGCATCGAGAGGCGATGTCGGCGCAGCAGTTGCCGATGCGGAAGCAGTCCGCGTGGCGGTGGTTGCCGAGACCACCCGTGCCTATGCCGATGCCGCGTCTGCCGCGGAACGGATGAAGGTCGCCGAGCATATCGTGCAACTGCTCGACCGGTCGCTCGACCTGACCGAACGGCGTCGCAGCGTCGGTGAAGGAACGCGGCTCGACACGGCACGCATCGGCGCTCTGCGGAATGAGCGTCAGGCGCAGGTTCCCACGCTTCGCGCCGAGCGCGACGCGGCGCTGTTCCGTCTGGCCCTGCTGACTGGCCGCACCCCCGCCGATCTTCCGCCGGTTGCTGCGGCGCGGACGTCCACGCTTCGGCTGAACCAGCCGATCCCGGTGGGCGACGGGGCTGCGCTGCTCGCCAGGCGTCCGGACGTTCGCGCAGCCGAGCGAAGGCTCGCCGCCGCGACCGCGCGGATCGGCGTGGCGACCGCGGACCTGTATCCGCGGATCACCCTCGGAGCGTCCGGAGGTTCGACCGGCACGGATATCGGCGACGTCTTCGGTGCGGGGCCGTTGCGGTGGCTGGTGGGAGGCTTGCTGAACTGGGCAGTGAACCCGGGACCCGCGCGGGCCCGTGTGGCCGCCGCCGAGGCGGAAAGCCGAGAGGCTCTGGCAGACTTCGACGGCTCCGTCCTCCGGGCACTGCAAGAGACGGAGACGGCGCTCTCAGCCTACGCCAATGCGCTGGACAGGCGGACGGCACTCCAGGCCGCGCGCAATGAAGCGGAAGCCGCCGTAAACATCGCGCGGGCGCGGCAGCGCGAGGGCGACATCGACTCTCTCGCACTCCTCGATGCGGAACGCACCTTTGCCGATGCGGAGGCCGCGCTGGCGAACGCCGACGCCTTCATCGCTGACGCCCAGGTCGATCTCTTCCGCGCCCTGGGCGGGGGCTGGCAAAATGAAGAAGCCGCATGACTGCGTAGTCCGACACCATTTCCTGCCGGACCAAGGATGCATGCGGCTGCGTAACGAGCTTGATTTCGTGACCGATTTAGCTGCAAGCACTGGGGTTCGGGGGCGGTGGTGATGCTTAGGATTTGGAATGGCCGCATCGGCGTTTGAGGATCATGTTGCGAACCGCCGGTTCGAGCTGCTGGTACAGTCCGTCACCGACTACGCGATCTACATGCTCGATCCGGAAGGCCATATCGTCACCTGGAACGCCGGTGCCGAACGCTTCAAGGGCTATTCCCCCGACGAGATCGTCGGCCAGCATTTCTCGCGCTTCTTCACCTCGGAGGATCGCAAGGCGGATCTGCCGGGGCGGGCGCTTCGGATCGCCGCCCGCGAAGGCCGGTTCGAAGCCGAAGGGTGGCGCGTCCGCAAGGACGGCGGGCAATTCTGGGCGCATGCCGTGCTCGATCCGATCCGAGCCGAGAACGGGACGTTGCTCGGCTATGCCAAAATCACCCGCGACATCACGGAAAAGCGCCGGCTAGAGCGCGCGACGTACGACAGTGAACTCCAGTTCCGCCTGCTCGTGCAGGGCGTGCGCGACTATGCGATCTACATGCTGGATCGCAGCGGCCGGATCACGAGCTGGAATTCGGGCGCGCGCGCCATCAAGGGGTATGAGGAAGCGGAAGTGCTGGGCCAGCATTTCTCACGCTTCTACACCGAGGAGGACCGCGCCCGCGGTGCGCCGGCAGCAGCCTTGGCCACCGCTCTGGGTGAAGGCAAGTTCGAGGCCGAGGCGCAGCGGGTCCGGAAGGACGGTTCGCTGTTCTGGGCGCACGTGGTGATCGATCCGATCTACAACGGCGCCGGTCAGCACGTCGGCTTCGCGAAGATCACGCGCGACATCAGCGAGAAGGTTCGTGCAAGCGACGAACTGCGACAGACCCAGGCTGCCCTGCTCCAATCGCAGAAGCTTCAGGCGCTGGGTGAGCTGGCGGGGGGCATCGCGCACGACTTCAACAATCTGATGACGGTGATGCGCGGTGCCGCCGACTTCCTCTTGCGACAGCCGGATCTGCCGGTCGAAAAGCGCAGTCGCTATTTGCATGTGATGCTGGAAACCGCCGAGCGGGCGACGAGCCTCACCTCGCAGCTTCTTGCCTTTGCCCGGCGCCAGCCGCTGGAGCCGGAGGTGATCGACCTAAGCGTCCGCCTGGATGCGCTGGGCGAGATGCTCCAGCGCACGCTCGGGAGCCAATACGACCTGCAGCTGGACCTGTTCCCGGCGCTTTGGCGGGTCGAGATCGATCCGACGGGTCTTGAAACGGCGCTTCTCAACGCGGTGCTGAACGCGCGCGACGCGATGCCGAACGGCGGGCGCATCACCATCTCGACGCGCAACTGGTCGACGCCCAGCGTCGACATGGTCCGGCTGTCGATCAGCGACACGGGCGAGGGTATTCCTCCCGAGCGGTTGGAGCGCGTCTTCGAGCCGTTCTTCACCACCAAGCCTACGGGCAAGGGGACTGGCCTCGGCCTCTCGCAGATCCACGGGTTCGCCACGCAGTCCGGCGGCGCGGTCGACATCGAGTCGCAGGTGGGCGTGGGAACCGCAGTGCACATGCTTCTGCCGCGTACGGAGAAGGCCGCTCGCGAAGACGTCAGTGACGCCGGAGATATCTCGATCCCACATGGGCTTCGGGTTCTGCTGGTCGAGGACAGCGAGCACGTCCGCTATTTCGCCCGCCAGCTGCTCGAGGATCTCGGCTGCGTGGTCACCCAGGCGTCCGATGGCGAAGAAGCGCTGGCGCTGCTCCAGTCGGATACGTTCGACATCATCTTCTCGGACATCGTGATGCCCAGGCTCAGCGGGCTCGACCTGGCGCAACGCGCCAGGGAACTGGGCTACTCGCTGCCGGTGCTGCTCGCGAGCGGCTACAGCAGCAAGCAGTTCATCCCTGCCGACGAGCGCGAGTTTCCAATCCTCCGCAAGCCCTACAAGCTCGAGACCCTCGCAGCAGGAGTGAAGCAGCTGCTGGAGAACCGGGCCTGACGGGGACGCGTGTGCGCAGCGAAATCAGGAATCAGGTGAGCGCCTGAGCAAGGGCCGGGTAGGCGTGTTCATCGTGCCGCGGCCTTCGCCAGGCCACTGTCGTCTGCCAGCTTTGACATAGGTGCGGTAGGTGCCGGGTATAGCCCGTCCGCGCTCGCCCAGGGATGATCCCGTAGGCAACTGCCGTGCGGCGGGTGCCGCGTATCCGGTCAGGAGAGTTGGATGCTGGTGCCTCTAGTGAGACTTGTCACTCGCAGTGGCGTTTGCGCCGAAGATGGTGACCCCTACGAGAATCGAACTCGTGTTTTCGCCGTGAGAGGGCGACGTCCTAACCGCTAGACGAAGGGGCCAATCGCTTGGTGAGGTGGCCGTTTACGGTCGGAGGCTGAGCACGTCAAGCAGCCAATTCGCTCCGCCAACTCTTTTTCGTAACCACTTGGGGTCGCTTCAAAAAAATGTGACTTGTAGGTCCGGCCCGCCGAGCTCGCACCGATGCGGAGCCCGGACTTGCCGTTCATCCTTTGGCAACCTTTCCCTCGGTCGCGCATTGAAGCAGCAACAACCTTGTAGGTGATGTGATGTTCAAGTTCGTTCCCGTGGTCTTCGCTTCGGTGCCGCTGGTGGCGGTGGTCAGTGCCTATGTGATGGTGCACTGATCGAGCCCTAGAGCGCGCGCTTCCGCGGAAGGCAAAAAGAAAGGGCCGCCGGGATGATCCCGGCGGCCCTTCCTGTTTTGCGTTGCCGCGAGTGGCTTAGGCTTCTTCGCCCTCGACCGGCGCTTCGTCGCGCGCGATCTCGCCCGGCTCGGCGTTGGGGTCATAGTCCTCGGTGAAGCCGGCGGTGTCCTGCTCGAACATCGCAGCCATCACGTCGACGCCCTGCGCCTGCATGTCGGCCTCTTCCGGCGAACGTGCGACGTTGACCTTGACGGTCACCGCGACTTCCGGGTGCAGCGCGACGCGGACTTCGTGCAGGCCGATCGCCTTGATCGGGCGATCGAGCACGACCTGTGCCTTGTTGACCTTGTGGCCGTCGGCGACCAGCGCCTCGACCAGGTCGCGCACCGCGACCGAGCCGTACAGCTGGCCGGTGTTCGACGCCTGACGGATCAGGGTCACCGACACGCCCTCGAGCGTCTTGGCTTCGGCCTGTGCGTCGGTGCGACGCGAGGCGTTTTCGGCCTCGATGCGCTCACGGTTGGCTTCGAAGACCTTGCGGTTGGCTTCGTTGGCGCGCAGCGCCTTCTTGCGCGGGAGGAGGAAGTTACGGGCGAAGCCGTCCTTCACCTTCACCACGTCGCCGATGTGGCCGAGCTTCTCGACCCGCTCCAGCAGAATGACGTCCATGTCGGGCGCTCCTTACTTCACGATGTAGGGCAGCAGGCCCAGATGGCGTGCGCGCTTGATGGCCTGCGCCAGCTCGCGCTGCTTCTTTGCGCTCACCGAGGTGATGCGCGACGGGACGATCTTGCCACGCTCGGACACGAAGCCCTGGAGCAGACGGACGTCCTTATAGTCGATCCGGGGAGCGTCCTTGCCCGAAAAGGGGCAGCTCTTGCGGCGGCGGAAAAACGGTCGTGCCATGATGATGCTCCTTTACGCTTCTTCGCGGCGCGGGCCGCGGTCTTCGCGGGGACCACGATCGTCGCGGTCGCGGCCACGACCACCACGGTCGCCACGCTCCGAACGCTCGCTCTTGCGCATCATCACGGTCGGGCCGTCTTCCAGCTTGTCGACCTTGACGGTCATGAAGCGGATCACGTCCTCGTTGATCTGGGTCTGGCGCTCCAGCTCGGCGACCACGCCTGCGGGCGCGTCGATCTCGAGCATGACGTAGTGCGCCTTGCGGTTCTTGGCGATCCGGTAGGCCAGCGAGCGCAGCCCCCAGGTCTCGGTCTTCACGACCTTGCCGTTGTTGTCTTCGATGATCTTCGTGGCGGTTTCCGCCAGCTGGTCCACCTGCGCCTGTGCCAGATCCTGGCGCGCAAGGAACACATGCTCGTACAGAGCCATGCTGCTTACCTATGTTGGCCGATCGCTGACGCCGCCCCGTGCGGCGCCCCTCCGACTGTCGTCCCAAAATCAAATGAGGGCGGAAGGACGTGCCTTCCACCCCCGAGGACCCGTGCCTGTACCGCAAAAGCGGCGAAAGGCAAGGTGTTTAGTTGGCGAACCCGCCTGCGATCAGTTGGCAAGCACGCCGCCGATCACGGCTCCGATCAACCCGCTCGTCAATGCGACCAGCACCGCGTCGTTACCCGACTGCACCCACTGGTAGCCGCGGGGCGGAGCATAGAGCCGGCTGCTGCCGCGGTAGTCGATCTGGCGATAGTTGCGGGCGTAGCGGCTGTCGAACCGTTCGCCGCGCTGCCAGTTGCGGACGTTCTGATACTGCTGGCGGCTGGGCTGCTGCTGATAGTGGCGCTGGGGCGTGCGGGTCACCTGCTTCTTGACGACGGTGGACCGCTCCACAGTGCGGTGCGGTCCATGGTCCGAACGCTGCGGCGCGGCCATGGCGGGCGTCGCGAGCAGCGAAGCAGCGACGGCGGCGAGAACGAACTTCTTCATGGGAACCTACTCCTTCATCACCCTCAGTGGCGATGAAGGCAATCTGGGGGTTGGCTGTCGCAAGCGTTTGTCGTTGGTGCCGCGAAATGGTCGCAACCTGTCGCGGCTCATGGGCTTGCGTTCATCTTCGTGCTCGGCCTAACGGCGCCTCACGTTTCAAGGAGAGGCACGTGCGCGCTTTCATCTTTCCTGGCCAGGGGAGCCAGTCTGTCGGCATGGGGGCGGCGCTCGCCGCCGCCTCGCCTTATGCCCGCGAGGTGTTCGGTGAGGTCGACGACGCGCTCGGCCAGAACCTCTTCCGGCTGATGAGCGAAGGCCCGGCCGACGAGCTGACGCTGACCGAGAACGCGCAGCCGGCGATCATGGCGAACGCGATCGCGGTGTTGCGCGTGCTGGAAAAGGAAGGCGGCGTCCGCCTGGCCGAGAAGGCGGACTTCGTCGCCGGCCATTCGCTGGGCGAATATACCGCCCTTTGCGCAGCCGGCGCGTTCGACCTTGCAACCGCCGCCCGCCTTCTCAAGCTGCGTGGACAGGCGATGCAGGCGGCGGTGCCGGTGGGCGAGGGCGCCATGGCTGCGCTGCTGGGCGTCGATTTGGAGAAGGCGCAGACGATTGCCGGCGCTGCTGCCGATTCGATCCTGGCCGAGGGTGGTCCGCAGCTCGTCTCCACGGTCGCGAACGACAATGATCCCAGCCAGGTGGTGATCTCCGGCCATCGGCAGGCAATCGAGCGCGCGGTGGCGTTGGCAAAGGAAATGGGCGCCAAGCGTGCGTTGCTGCTGCCGGTCTCGGCGCCGTTCCACTGCCCGCTGATGCAGCCGGCGGCAGAGGCGATGGAGAATGCGCTGCTCGACGCCGACCTGCGGGCACCGCTGGTCCCGGTCTATGCCAATGTCGATGCGGTGGCGATCGCCGATCCGGGTGCGATCCGCGTGGCGCTGGTACAGCAAGTTACCGGCATGGTGCGCTGGCGCGAATCCGTGCTGGCGATGCAGGATGCCGGCGTGAGCGACTTCGTGGAGCTTGGCGGCAAGGTGCTGGGGCCGATGGTCAAGCGGATCGCACCCGACGCGACCACAACCAGCGTCGTGACGATGGACGATATCGAGGCGCTCGTAGCGCGCCTTTGAACAGGGATCAGAATATGTTCGATCTTACAGGCATGACCGCGCTGGTGACCGGCGCGTCGGGCGGCATCGGTTCGGCGATCGCCAAGGCTCTGGCGGGGCAGGGCGCACGCCTCGCGCTCTCGGGCTCCAACCTCGACAAGCTCGAGGCCTTCAAGGCAGAGCTGGGTGGCGATCACGTGGCGCTGCCGTGCAATCTCTCCGATGGCGCAGCGGTGGACCAACTGGTGCCGCAGGCGGTGCAGGCGCTCGGCAAGCTCGAGATTCTCGTCAACAATGCCGGCGTCACCCGCGACAATCTGGCGATGCGAATGAAGGACGACGAGTGGGATCAGGTGATCCGCGTCAACCTGGAGGCGGCGTTCCGCCTCGCACGCGCTGCCGCCAAGCCGATGATGAAGGCCCGTTTCGGACGCATCGTCTCGATCACCTCGGTGGTGGGCCAGACCGGCAATCCGGGCCAGGCAAACTACGCCGCGTCGAAGGCCGGCCTGGTCGGCATGTCAAAAGCGCTGGCGCAGGAGCTGGCGAGCCGCGGGATCACCGTGAACTGCGTGGCTCCGGGCTTCATCCGTTCGGCCATGACCGACGTGCTGCCCGACGCCCAGAAGCAGGCGCTGCTGGGCAAGATCCCGGCGGGTGACCTTGGCACCGGCGAGGACATCGGTGCAGCCGTCGTCTATCTCGCCAGCCGGGAGGCGGGCTACGTCACCGGCCAGACCTTGCACGTCAACGGCGGGATGGCGATGATCTGACGTCCGGCACGCTCCGGCGCGCCGGGGCTCTTGCCAGCGAACGGACGCCGTTCTAGGTGCGTTCAGGAATTCGCGTTACTGCATTTTGAAAGAGGAACAGGGAATGAGCGAGACCGCCGATCGCGTGAAGAAGATCGTCGTCGAGCATCTGGGCGTCGAAGCCGAGAAGGTGACCGAGGACGCCAGCTTCATCGACGACCTGGGCGCGGACAGCCTCGACATCGTCGAGCTGGTCATGGCGTTCGAGGAAGAGTTCGGGGTCGAGATTCCGGACGACGCCGCCGAGAAGATCACGACCGTGAAGGACGCGATCGCCTACATCGACGAGCACAAGGGCTGAGCCTTGCCGGCCCGGTCGCACTAAGCGACGGGGCCGCGGCTGACGCCGATCAGGAACGGCCCTCCGTCCCGCCGCGACAAGCGAGGGGCGGGGGGCCGTTCGCATTTGAGAGCACAGACGGAGAGTTGCCATGCGCCGCGTAGTCGTGACCGGGCTCGGGCTCGTCACCCCGCTGGGTGCCGATGTCGAGACGGCCTGGAAGAACATCATCGCCAGCAAGTCTGGCGCCGCCACCATCACCCGCTTCGACGCGACCGACTTCCACACCAACTATGCGTGTGAGGTGAAGCCGGCCGACCATGAGTATGGCTTCGACCCGAACAAGCGCGTCGACCACAAGGTCCAGCGCCAGGTCGATCCGTTCATCGTCTATGGCATCGATGCCGCCGGTCAGGCGATCGAGGACGCTGGCCTTACCGACATGAGCGAGGAAGAGCGTTACCGCGCCGGCTGCTCCATCGGTGCGGGGATCGGCGGTCTCCCGGGGATCGAGAGCGAGTCGCTGGTGCTCGCCACAAAGGGGCCGAAGCGCGTCTCGCCGCACTTCGTTCATGGCCGCCTCATCAACCTGATCTCTGGCCAGGTTTCGATCAAGTACGGCCTGATGGGCCCGAACCATGCGGTGGTCACCGCCTGCTCGACCGGTGCGCATTCGATCGGTGACGCCGCCCGGATGATCGCGATGGACGACGCGGACGTGATGCTCGCGGGTGGTGCCGAAGGTGCGATCTGCCCGATCGGCATTGCGGGCTTCGGCCAAGCGCGTGCGCTGTCCACCGGCTTCCGAGACGATCCGACCAAGGGCAGCCGCCCGTACGACCGCGACCGCGACGGCTTCGTCATGGGCGAAGGCGCGGGCGTGGTCGTGCTCGAGGAGTATGAGCACGCCAAGAAGCGCGGCGCGAAGATCTATGCCGAGGTCATTGGCTATGGCCTGTCCGGCGACGCCTATCACGTGACGGCACCGCATCCGGAAGGTTCGGGCGCGTTCCGCTCGATGGAGATGGCGCTGCGCAAGTCGGGTCTGTCGCTGTCGGACATCGACTATATCAACGCGCACGGGACCTCGACGCCGCTCGGCGACGAGCTGGAATTGGGGGCGGTCCGCCGCCTGTTCGGCAGCGCGATGGACGGGGTCTCGATGAGCTCGACCAAGTCGGCGATTGGCCATCTGCTCGGCGGCGCGGGTGCGGTCGAGTCGATCTTCTGCATCTTGGCGATGCGCGACGGCATCGTTCCGCCGACGCTGAACCTCGACAATCCGAGCGAGAATTGCGCGGGCGTGGACCTGGTCCCGCACGTGGCCAAGGAGCGTAAGGTCAAGGCGATCCTGAACAACTCGTTCGGCTTCGGCGGTACCAACGCCTCGCTGGTGATGAAGGCGATCTGATGAACGGCGCATCGCCGCACACCAGGATTTGCGGCTGATGCGCCGTCCGGGATGTCTGGGAATGGTGCTCGCGCTGGCGTTGTTGGCCGCCCTCTTCGGGGTGGCCAGCAGCTGGACCGGTGCGGGCCCCGCAGAGAAGAACCTGGCGGTGGTGGTGCCCAGCGGCGCCAGCCTTTCCCGCGCGGCGACCGAATTGGAGAAGGCTGGTGCGATCCGCTCTGCCAACCGGTTCCTGCTGTTCGCCCGCGTGTTCGGCTCGGACGCTCCCATCCGCGCGGGCGAGTATGAGGTTCCAGCCCACGCGAGCCAGTCCGATGTGCTCGAGCTCCTCCAGAGCGGCAAGGTCATCCAGCGTCGGGTCACGGTGCCGGAGGGCATGCCCTCTGTCCTCGTGCATGAGGCGCTGATGCGCGCGCCCTATCTCACGGGGTCGGTTGCGATCCCCGAAGAAGGCAGCGTTCTACCGGACAGCTACAATTACCAGCGCGGTGACACCCGGCAGCAGGTCCTGGACCAGATGCAGAAGGCGATGCGCGACTACCTCGCCGCCGCCTGGAAACAGCGCAAGCCGACGGCCGCAGTTCATAGTCCGCGTGAGGTTCTGACTCTCGCCTCGATCGTGGAGAAGGAGACCGGCAAGGCGGCCGAGCGCCGCATGGTCGCCGCCGTCTACAGCAACCGCCTCAAGCAGGGCATGCCGCTTCAGGCGGATCCGACCGTCATCTACCCGGTGACCAAGGGGCGGCCGCTCGGTCGGCGGATCCTGCGATCGGAACTGAGCGCGAAGAACGGCTACAACACCTATGCATCTCCCGGGCTGCCGGTCGGTCCGATCGCCAACCCGGGGCGGGCGTCGATCGACGCGGTGCTCAATCCCGCCGCGACCAGCGCGCTCTATTTCGTCGCGGACGGCACGGGCGGGCATGTGTTCGCGGACACGCTGGAACAGCACAACGCCAACGTGCGCAAATGGTACGCGATCCGCCGCGCCCGCGGGGAAATGTAGATCGTCTAGTTCGGTCGCTTGGCGCTGGTGAGCCGCCGGCGTACTTCTGCGGTGAGCGCTTCCATGCTCTCCACGTGCCGGATGCCGTAACGCTCGGCGGTGATGTCGACGTTGCCCTTGCGCCAGAAGCCGGGCGGGCACAGCACGATCAGCTTGCCCGCCCGCGCATGCAGTCCCATCTCCAGCAAGCTGACGGGACTCTGGGTACCGGGTGCGAGATAGAGCACGATCACGTCGGCGGACTCGAGCGCGCTAAGTTCCCACTCGACCTGTTCGCGGAATTGGGGTTCGGTCGCTTCGGGTTTCCAGGCCGGGTTCCAGTCCGTCCGACGCGGATTGAGGATCGTCACATCAAGGTCGCCGAGTGCTTTCACGAACTCGGCTTGCCAGTCCGTCGCCTTGCCCATGTCGATGCTGCCGGCCAGGAACACGCGCGGGTGCGCATGATCCCGAGGAAGCGGCGCGGGGGACGTAATCAGCCGCGGCTGGGCCGCAGCCGCCTCCGAGAGGACGACCGCGAGCGCCGGCAGCAGTGCGGACAGCAGGCGACCCACGCCTGATTTCAGCGCTTCAGCTCGGCAGCCGCACGCGCCTTTGCCTCGACTTCTTCCATCGTGCCCGTCGCAAGCCAGCTGCCGCCGACGCACAGCACCGGATCGAACGCGAGCCATTCGGGAGCGCTCGCGAGCGTGATGCCGCCGGTCGGGCAGAAGCGCGCCTGGTAGAAGGGGGCGGCCAGCGCCTTCAGCGCCTTCAGTCCGCCCGATGCCTCTGCGGGAAAGAACTTGAAGTGGGTGAGGCCGAGGTCGAGGCCGCGCATGATGTCGCCCGCGTTGGCGATGCCCGGGAGGAACGGCACGCCGCTCTCGATGATCGGTGCCGCGAGCTTTTCGGTCAGGCCCGGCGACACGATGAACTCGGCGCCGGCGTCCACGGCGTCTGCGAACTGCTGCGGGTTCACCACCGTGCCGGCGCCGACGATCGCGCCCTCGACCTTCTTCATCTCACGGATCGCGTCGAGCGCAGCCGGCGTGCGCAGCGTCACCTCCAGCGTGCGGATGCCGCCGCGGACCAGAGCCTCGGCAAGCGGCCGGGCCGTAGCGGCGTCCTCGATCACCAGCACCGGAATGACCGGACCCGCGTTCATGATGGTCTGAATGGCGGGGAAGGTCATCGTGCGTGCTCCTGGGCAAAGGCTGCCGCGGCACCGAACAGGCCGGGCTGGGGATGGGTGATGATCTTGACGGGGATCGTGTTCATCAGCTGCTGGAAACGCCCCTTTGCCACGAAGCGCTGGCCAAAACCGGACTCGATCAGTCGATCCTTGAGGCGCAGCCCGAGACCACCCGCAATGACGACGCCGGTCGGGCCGTGTGCGAGCGCGAGGTCGCCGGCGACGCCACCGAGCGACACGCAGAAGCGATCGAGCGCCGCCACTGCCAGCTTGTCGCCGCCCTCGAACGCGAGCTGCCACAGCCGCTTGTCGTCCAGGTGGACGAACGGCTTCCCCTCGATCTGCGCCAGCGTCTCATAGATGTGGACGAGGCCGGGCCCCGCGCAGACCCGCTCGGCCGACACGCGGGTATAGGTCGGACGCAGGCGGCGGATGATCGCGTCGTCGATTTCATCGAGCGGCGCATAATCCTGATGCCCACCTTCGGTGGAGATAACGTGGTATTCGCCGGCCTCGCGGAACACCTGCGCGACGCCCAGGCCGGTGCCCGGGCCGCAGACGGTGAGGGAGCCGCGCTCCGGAAACGGTACGTCCGGGCCGCAGAGATGCACATAGGCGTCTCCGTCCAGCTGCCCGACCGCATGCCCGATCGCGCCGAAGTCGTTGATGAGCGAATAGGCGTCGACGTCCAGCCGCTCCTTGATGAGCGGCGGCCGGATGATCCACGGGTTGTTGGTGAGCTTGATGAGCTCGGGGTTGATCGGCGACGCGAGCGCGATCGCTGCCGCGCGCGGGACCGGTCGGTCCAGCTGCTCGGCAAAGGCCGCCCACGCAAGCGGGAAGGTGGCGTGTTCGGCCACCTTCTGCGTCACCGGCTCGCCGAGGTGGACGACGCGGCCGCCCTCTACCTCGGCAATGGCGAAGCGCGCGTGCGTGCCCCCGATATCAACCGCAACGACTTCCATTCCGCATCCTCTCCCTGTGCCCGGTTTCCCGCGGGTCGTTTTTAAAAGCCTGCCATCGCAAGCATCGCCGAGGCGCCGGCCTCGGCCTCGCTGGCGCCGTGGCGCATCAGCGCGAACAGCTCGCGGCCGGTGCCGTCCGCAGCCGCCGGTGCCGGCGCCAGTTCGCGTGCGTCCCACTCCGCGGGATCGACCAGTGCGGTGAGCACCCCCGCCTCGGCATCGAGGCGGACGATGTCGCCGTCACGCACCTTGCCGATCGGGCCGCCACCCAGCGCCTCGGGCGACAGGTGGATCGCGCACGGCACCTTGCCACTCGCGCCCGACATGCGGCCGTCGGTGACCAGCGCCACGCGGAAACCGCGGTTCTGGAGCACGCCGAGCGGCGGGGTCAGCTTGTGGAGTTCGGGCATGCCGTTGGCGCGCGGACCCTGGTGGCGGACGACCACCACCACGTCGCGGTCGAGCTCGCCGGCCTTGAACGCTTCCTGCACCTGCGCCTGGTCAGAGAAGACCCGGGCGGGCGCCTCGATGATCCAGCGGTCCCGCTCGACCGCCGACACCTTGATGCAGGCGCGGCCGAGATTGCCCTGGAGGATGCGGAACCCGCCTTCCGGCGAAAAGGGCGCGTCAACGGTGCGGACGATCGCCTCGTCCCCCGAACGCTCCCCATGCTCGCGCCAGACGAGCGTGTCGGCCTCGACCTCGGCCTTGCGGCCATAGGCGGCCATGCCGTCCTTGGCGATCGTCATCACGTCGCCGTGCAGCAGGCCTTCGCGCAGCAGCTCGCGGATGACGAAGCTGGGGCCGCCGGCATCCTCGAACATGTTCACGTCCGCGGCGCCGTTGGGATAGACGCGCGCGAGCAGCGGCACGGTCTTCGACAGCCGATCGAAATCCTCCCAATCCAGCACGATGCCGGCGCAGCGCGCGATGGCAGGCAGGTGGATCAGGTGGTTGGTCGAACCGCCGGTCGCCAGCAGCACGATGGCGGCGTTGACGATCGCCTTTTCGTCGACACAGCGGCCGAGCGGACGGTAGTCCTCACCATCCCAGCCGATCTCGGCCAGGCGATGCACCGCGGCGCGCGTCAGTTCCTGGCGCAGCTTTGTGCCCGGATTGGCGAACGCCGCGCCGGGGACGTGCAGGCCCATGGCCTCCATCATCATCTGGTTGGAGTTGGCGGTGCCGTAGAACGTGCAGGTGCCCTTGCCGTGATAGGCGGCGATTTCCGCGTCGAGCAGTTCCTCGCGCGTCGCCTTGCCCTCGGCATAGCGCTCACGCACTGCTGCCTTGTCCTTGTTGGCGAGACCGGACCGCATCGGACCGCCCGGCACCATGACCATCGGGAGGTGACCGAAGCGCAGCGCCCCCATCAGCAGGCCCGGCACGATCTTGTCGCAGATACCGAGCAATGCCGCGCCCTCGAACATGCCGTGGCTGAGGGCGATTGCCGTTGAAAGGGCGATGGTGTCGCGGCTGAACAGCGACAGTTCCATGCCCGGATAGCCCTGGGTCACGCCATCGCACATCGCCGGAACGCCGCCGGCCACCTGCGCGGTGATGCCAGCTTCCCGCGCCCAGACCTTCATCTGCTCGGGGTAGCGGTAGTAGGTGGCGTGCGCGGACAGCATGTCGTTGTAGGCGGTGACGATGCCCACGTTCATGTTCTTCGCCGGCCGCATGAAGTCGCGATCTTCGTCCGTGCCCGCATAGCCGTGCGCGAGGTTCGCGCAGCCCAGCATCGGCCGGTCGACGCCGCTCTCGCGCTCCCGGTCGATCAGCGCCAGATAGGCTGCCCGGCGGTCGCGCGAGTTGGCGATGACGCGGTCGGTGACCGCCGCGATTTCGGAGTGCAGCGTCATGATTCGCTCCAGTGCACGTCGACCGGCAGTTCGACCTCGGACAGCACGCGCCCAATCGGCAGCGTCGAGCCGGCGCCCTCGCTGATCGCGCGCTCCAGCACCTCGCGCTTCTTCGCGCCGCTGATGGCGATCATCAGCGAGCGGGAGGAGGCGATTGCGGAATGGGAGAGGGTGACGCGAGCGACCGGCGCCTCCGGCGGCAGCGGGTCCGGCATGACGCCAAGCGCACGGCGCTCCTTGGGGCCCTGAAGCGCTTCGTCGAGATCGGGTCCGGGGAAGATGGACGCGGTGTGCCCGTCCGTTCCCATGCCGAGAAGGCAGAGGTCGAGCGGCCAGTGCACGTCCTGAAGGCGGGCATCCGCTGCCCGGCCTGCCGCGCGATAATCGGCCGCCTTTTCACTGGTCAGCGGCAGCACGCGTGCGCCCTTGGGCAGGAACACCTTGGCGATGCCCGTGACGTTCGACAGTTCATCGCCCATCGGCACGAGACGGTCGTCGGTCGGGACGATCGTCACGCGCTTCCAGTCGAGCTTGGCCTTTGCCAGCTTCTCGTAGATGGGCTGGGGCGTCTTGCCGCCCGGCAGCGCGATCACCGCCGCGCCGCGAGCGTCGATCGCGCTTTCGATGATGAACTGCACGTCCCCGGCGACGGCGTCGGCCATCTCGGCCGCGTCGTCATATTCCCACCATTCAATCTCGGTCATTCGATCATCCTGCTTGCCGGCCGCCGGCGCAGGACCGGAGCTGGTCCTGCGCTCCTCTCCGAACCAACGGAGCGGGGCGGGGAAGGTTCACTCGTTCCACGTCACCCCGTCGCGCTCGGTCAGCGCGACGCTGGCAGTGGGGCCCCAGCTGCCAGCGGCATAGGGCTTGGGCTTCATGTCGTTCGCTTTCCAGCCCGCGCGGATCGCATCGATCCAGGCCCATTGCGCTTCGACCTCATCCCGGCGCACGAACAGCGTCGGATCGCCCTCGATCAGATCGAGCAGCAGACGCTCATAGGCAATGCGGCGACGGGTACTGGCGAAGGCGGTGGTCAGCGAGAGATCCAGCGGCACCTCCCGCAGGCGGATGCCTTCGCGGTCGAGCCCCGGCTCCTTCGCCATGACCAGCAGGCGGATATATTCCTCCGGCTGCAGGCGGATCACCAGCGTGTTGGGCTGGAGCATGCCGCCGCGCTCGGCGAAGATCGAGTGCGGCACCGGCTTGAACTGGATGGAGATCTCCGACTGGCGGGCTGCCAGCCGCTTCCCCGTACGCATGTAGAAGGGCACGCCCTGCCAGCGCCAGCTGTCCACATGCGCCTTCACCGCGACAAAGGTCTCGGTGTTGGAGGGCTTCTCGAGCTCGTCCACATATCCGCGGACGATTTCCCCGTTGACGGCGCCGTCGCGATACTGGCCGATGACCGTTTCCGACTGGACCTCGGCCGGTCCGATCGGCCGGAGCGAACGCAACACCTTCACCTTCTCGTCGCGAATGGCGGTGCCGTCGAAACGGGCCGGCGGCTCCATCGCGATCAGCGCGAGCAGCTGCAGCATGTGGTTCTGGACCATGTCCCGCAGCGCGCCGACATCGTCATAATATCCGGCGCGACCCTCGAGACCGACGGTCTCCGAGACCGTGATCTGGACGTGGTCGATGCCGCGGGCGTTCCAGATCGGCTCGAACATGGCGTTGCCGAAGCGCAGCGCCAGGATGTTCTGGACCGTTTCCTTGCCGAGATAATGGTCGATCCGGAAGGTGCGATCCTCGGGAAAGGCTTCCGCGACGATGTCGTTGATCTCGCGGCTCGACTTGAGGTCGTTGCCGAGCGGCTTCTCAAGCCCGATCCGTACGTTCGAGCCGGCGAGGCCTGCCGATTCGAGCCCCTTGATCGTGGGGGCGAACAACCACGGGGCGGTGGACAGGAAGATCGCAAGCCCGCCGGAGATGTCACCCAGCTTTTCGGCGAGGCCGGCGAAGCCTTCGACCTGGGATGCGTCCATCGCATGATAGTGCAGGCGGTCGAGAAAGCCTGCGACGGCCGCCTCGTCCTGCCGGTCCGTTGGAAGATGCTCGTCCAGTGCGGTCTTAGCGAACGCGCGGTAGCCGGCGTCGTCATGGTCGTGACGTGCGGTGCCCGTGATGGTCAGCCCCTCCGGGAGCAGCCCGTCGGCATGGAGGCCGTACAGCGAAGGCAGCAACATGCGCTGCGCCAGGTCGCCCGTGGCCCCGAACAGCAGCAGCTTGCCGACCGGCTGTCTCATATACACTCCCTTATTCTAGCTCCGGGCCTGCGATAGCCGGCTTGCCGCGGCGCGCAACCCGCAGGATCGCCAAACGGCTGCGCTTACAGGACCAGTCCAGCGGCGGGATCAAACCCGGCCATGATGTTGAGGTTCTGCACCGCGGCACCTGCCGCTCCCTTGCCGAGGTTGTCCAGCGTGGCGAGGAGCCGCAACTGGCCGGTCACGGCATTGCCGAAGACGCGCACGGTCAGCCGGTCCGATCCGGCATTTTCCTCAATCGATACGGTCGGCGCCTCCGCCGACCCGACACGAACGACGGGAGAGCCACGATAGGCGTCCTGGAGCGCACTCTCGATCGCCGGGAGCGTGGGACGGGGCGTCATCGCGTGGAGCGGCAGCGGAACTTCCACCACCATGCCGCGATAGGTGTTCGCGACGGCGGGGGTGAAGATCGGCGGATGCGCGAGTCGTGCGTGGCGCTGCATCTCGGCGACGTGCTTGTGGCCGAGCGCCATTGCATAGGCGCGGAACGCCGGCGGGTTCGGCTGCTGATACTCCTCGATCATCGATCGACCGCCGCCGGAAAAGCCGGAGACGGCATTCACGCTGACGGGCCAGTCGTGCGGAATGAGGCCGGCCCGGACGAGCGGGCGTACCAGCGCAAGGAAACCGGTGGGATAGCAGCCCGGGTTCGCCACCCGTGCGGCTTCGGCGATCAGGGCCGGCTGGGCAGGTTCCAGTTCCGCCATTCCATAGACCCAGCCCTCGGCCGTTCGATGCGCGGTCGAGGCGTCGATCACGCGCGTGCGATCGTTCTCGATCAGCGACACGGCCTCGCGAGCAGCGTCGTCGGGCAGGCAGAGGATGACGAAATCGGCGTCGTTCAGCGCTTCCCGCCGCGCGACCGGATCCTTGCGCCGACTGTCGTCGAGCGTGACCAGCGCGATTTCAGGCCGGCCGGCCAGTCGTTCGCGGATCTCGAGACCGGTGGTACCGGCGGCACCGTCGATGAATATGGTCGCGGTCAAGGCTGCCGCCTCCGGACAATAGGACCATGGGTGGCGATCAACGCCGCGATGGGTGCCCGTCCGACGCCCGTCGCGCCGACATGAACGGCGTTCTGCGCATCCACCACGACTGCCGCATCGTTCTGGAAGAAGAGGATCTGGCCCCGCACGAAGGGCGCGGTCTCGGCCAGGTTCATCCCCATCTGCGTCGACTGGAGATCCAGGAAGCGGGGCGCTTCGATCCCGGCAAGCTGAAGCGAGAGAAAGACCAGCCCCGCGGTGTCGAGGCCGGCGCCCGAGCGGCCACCAGGACGCGCTGGGGCGCCCACCAGGCGCTCGGCTGCCGCCGCGATGTCCAGGGAAAGAACGTCGAGCGGCAGTAGCGCGTCGGCGTCGATATAGCCGCCGTCCACTTCGAACGCCGATTCGCCGGAACGAAGCGCAGCCACGCAGTTCCCCATCGCCAGCTCGCCGACGCTGTTGCTGTCGAGCGACGGCAGCGCCCGAACCTTGGCGTTTCGCACGGCGACAATGTGGGTCGGTGCCCAGAATGCCGTGAAGACGTCCGCGTCGACAAAGCCAACGCTCCCGTCGACCGGCGATACGCCCCAGATATGGTTGCCGGAGAATTCCAGAGCGTCGAAGGGTTCGCCCGCAAGCACTTCCGAACGCACGCTTTCCAAGACGCCGGCCTGCGCCAGAACCGGTGTGCTGCGGCCCGCGGTGCGCGGCACGGACAGGGCGTAATGCGGCGCGAACACGCGCGTTGCGAGGCGGATGTCGGCTAGGTCACGGCGCGCGGCATCGACGCGCGCGTCCAGGATCGAAGAGCGTCCCGCGAGCGAAAACCGGCTACGCGGTTGCCCTTCGGGCAACGAGCTCGCTGACTCGATCGTCCGCGAGGAAATGCCCGAACTCTGCAAGAAAATCTGCCCCTTCGCTGGTTTGTGCGACGAAGATGTTGCGTTTGTCCGCCTCGTCGCGCTGACGGCGCAGATACCCGAGGGTGCCCAGCCTGTTCAAGGCGCGCGTGACGACCGGCTTCGACACGTTCAATGCCCGCGCCAAGCCGCGCACCGTATGCGGGCCCGGCTCGAGATAGACAAGCAGCATCAGCGCCATCTGGCGATTGGTCAGGTCGGGTTCACCGGACCGGACGTAATCGACCAGTCCGCGCATCCACCTCCCGAGCGAGTTCTCGGAGAACGGTTTCACGTTTTCTCCCATGACGTTATGCTTCGTCCGCGCTGGAGCTGACCGGGAGATGAACGCCCTTGGGAGGGGCAAGTTTCCCGCCGCTTGCGAAATGTTACGGGTGCGTCGATCCGTTCCGGTTGATCCCCCGCCTGCGCTCGCCTATGTCGCCGCCATCCCAGAAAAATTCGGATCGCTGTCCCGACATGTTCACCTTCCTGCTCGTCGTTCATGCCATCATCGCTGCGCTCCTCGTGACGGTGATCCTGATGCAGCGTTCGGAAGGGGGCGGCCTGACCACGGGCGGTAGCCCGTCGGGTCTGATGTCGGCACGCGGCGCGGCCGATTTTCTCACGCGCTCCACTGCGATCCTGGCGGGGCTGTTCATCGCGATGAGCATCCTGCTCGCCGTGCTGGCGGCTACGCGGCACGATGCTATCGACACGTCGCTCGCCCGCCCGACGGCACCTGCGGCCGCTCCCGCGGCACCGACCGCTCCCGCGGATGCAGGGGCGCCCGCGAACCTCGCGGCTCCGGCTCCGGCCGAGAACGGCGCGGTTCCGATCGCCCGCTAACCTTCTTTTTTCAAACCATCCGTCGCTTTTGTTGAGCGCGCGAGGCATCGCGCGCTTGCGCAGCACGGCTGCTACACGTTAGGCGTTTCCTCCCATGGCGCGGTATATTTTCATCACCGGCGGCGTGGTATCGTCGCTCGGCAAAGGACTCATGGCAGCCAGCCTCGCGGCGCTGCTTCAGGCGCGGGGCTACAAGGTCCGCATCCGCAAGTTCGATCCGTATCTGAACGTCGATCCCGGCACGATGTCGCCCTATCAGCACGGTGAGGTCTATGTGACCGACGACGGCGCGGAGACCGACCTCGATCTCGGTCACTACGAACGGTTCACGGGCGTCGCGGCGCACCAGTCGGATAACGTCACCTCGGGGCGGATCTATCAGCAGATCATCGCGCGCGAGCGGCGTGGCGACTATCTGGGCGCCACCGTCCAGGTGATCCCGCATGTGACCGATGCGATCAAGGCGTTCGCGCAGGCGGACACCGACGATCTGGACTTCGTGCTCTGCGAAATCGGCGGCACCGTCGGCGACATCGAGTCGCTGCCGTTCATCGAGGCGATCCGTCAGCTCAAGAACGAACTCGGCCGCGGCCAGTCGATCAGCGTCCATGTGACGCTGGTGCCCTATATCTCCGCAGCCGGCGAGTTGAAGACCAAGCCGACCCAGCATTCGGTTCGCGAACTCGCAGCGCTCGGAGTGCAGCCGGACGTGCTGGTCTGCCGTTGCGAGCAGCCGCTGCCGGAGGGCGAGCGCGCCAAGATCGCGCTGTTCTGCAACGTTCGCAAGGAAGCGGTCATCCCGGCGCTCGACGCGTCGAGCATCTATGCGGTGCCGCTCCAGTATCACGGCGAAGGGCTCGACTCCGAGGTCCTGCGCGCCTTCGGCATCGAACCGGGCGAACCGCCCAGGCTCGATCGCTGGTCGAACATCGTCGAGCGACTTTCCAACCCCGAGGGCGAAGTGACGGTCGGCGTGGTGGGCAAGTACGTCGGCCTCCCCGACGCGTACAAGTCGCTGCACGAGGCGCTGGTCCACGGCGGCATCGCCAACCGGGTGAAGGTCAACGTTCGCTGGCTCGACGCCGAGCTGTTCGAGCGCGACGAGGAGACGATCGCCAGCCAGCTCGAGCCGATGCACGCGATTCTGGTGCCGGGCGGCTTCGGCGAGCGCGGGTCCGAGGGCAAGATCGCCTCGGTCCGCTTCGCACGCGAACGCGCGGTGCCGTTCTTCGGGATCTGTCTCGGCATGCAGATGGCGTGCGTCGAGGCAGCGCGGGAGCAGGGGATCGCCAAGGCATCGACCACCGAGTTCGGGGCGACCGAGGAGCCGGTGGTGGGTCTGATCACCGAGTGGATGTCGGAAAAAGGTCTGGAGAAGCGCGAGGCCGGCGGCGACCTTGGCGGCACGATGCGCCTCGGTGCCTATCCGGCGAAGCTTGCCGGCAACAGCGTCGTCGCGTCGATCTACGGCAGCACCGAGATCAGCGAGCGGCACCGTCACCGCTATGAGGTGAACACGCATTATCGCGACGTGCTGGAGCGCGGCGGCCTGGTGGTGTCGGGCACCTCGCCCGACGAGACGCTTCCCGAGATCGTCGAGCGGCCGGATCACCCCTGGTTCGTGGGCGTCCAGTTCCACCCGGAGCTCAAGTCGAAGCCGTTCGATCCGCACCCGCTGTTCGCGAGCTTCATCGAGGCCGCAGTCCGGCAGTCGCGGCTCGTCTGAGCGGGAAGGGCTGGCATCGCGCCAGCCCCGGACATGCAAAGGGCGCCCGGGCCATCGCCCGAGCGCCCCTGCTTCGGCGCGCAAGGGAGCGACGCGCCTTAGTCGGTAAACTGGATCAGGCGGCCTGTGCCTCCTGATGGTCATCGGCCGGACGGTGCTCCACGGCCGGAGCCGCACCCGTCGAGACCGCAATCTTGCGCGGCTTCATGGCTTCCGGAACCTCGCGAACCAACTCGATCACGAGCAGGCCGTCGGCGAGATTGGCGCTTTCCACCCGCACGAAGTCGGCGAGTTCGAAGCGACGCTCGAAGCTGCGGTTGGCGATGCCAAGGTGCAGGAACGCACTACGCTGTGCATCCGTCTCGGCGGCCTTCTTGCCGGTCACCAGCAGCATGTTCTGCTGTGCGGTGATATCGATCTCCTCGGGCTTGAAGCCGGCGACCGCGAGCGTGATGCGATAGCGGTCCTCAGCCAGGCGCTCGAGGTTGAACGGCGGGTAATTCTCCGACGAGGCCTGCCGGGCCGAAGCCTCCAGCATGTCGAAAAGGCGATCGAAGCCGATCGTCGAACGGCGGTACGGGGTGAAATCGAACTGGCGCATGCAAATCCTCCATTGAGCAAGTTGCTTGTCTGGGACGCCGGCATCTGCCCGGCTCCCGAGCGACCCCGAAGGCATCGCTCATCAGAGGATTTGGTGAACGGGATCGGCCTTTCAAGAGGATCGACGGAACCCGAAACGACAAACGCTCGGACCGTTTCCGATCCGAGCGCCTGCGTGACGATCGCTCGTCAGCCCCCTTGTCAGCTTCCTGCCCGCGCGCTGCTTCCCTTTAAGGACAGCGGGGCTTGAAAGCCTCCCCGAACCACGGCCTGTTTGCCTGCGTTTCGTGGGGACTTGCTACGTCGCGCGCCGGACCTTGTCACCAGCCTGCGCCGCTCTCCTAAGAGAATCGCTTAACCGTGTGTTCATTCGGCAACAGGGCAGATTGCCTCTCTCCGCCACGCCACCTACAGGCGTGCTCATCTGTTTCTCTTGCGAGACCTGCCCAGCCGATGCTCCTGTCCAGCTACGAGCGCATGATCGCCCGACGCTACCTCCTGCCCGGAAGGGGGGAGGCGTTCATCGCCCTCGTCGCCGGGATCAGCCTGATCGCCGTGATGCTGGGCGTTGCCGCCCTGGTGATCGTGATGAGCGTGATGAACGGCTTTCGAGCGGAGCTGTTCGACAAGATCGTGGGATTGAACGGCCACGCGGTGGTGCAAGGCTACAACGGCGTGCTGCGGGACTGGCGGCAGGTTCTGGACGACGCGCGCAAGACGCCCGGCGTGACTTCGGCAACCCCGCTGATCGAGCAGCCGCTGTTCGCGACGCTGGAAGGCAGGTCCGATTTCGTGCTGGTGCGCGGCATGGAGGTGCCGGACATCCTGGGCAATCCCACGATCCGCGACAATGTGAAGGCCGGCTCGCTCACTTCGCTCGTGCCCAACAGCGGAACGGTCGCGATCGGGTCGCGCCTAGCGGAGTCCCTGGGCGCGTCGGTGGGAAGCGACATCTCGATCATCAACCCGCAAGGCCCGGCGACGCCTTTCGGTACCGCGCTCCGGATGGTGAGCTATCGGGTCGGAGCGATCGTCGAAGTCGGCGTCTACGACTATGACAAGGCGTTCGTCATCATGCCGATGGAGGATGCGCAGACCCTGCTGATGCTCGGTGACGGCGTGAACATGGTCGAGATCAACACCAACGATGCCGATCGGGTCGAGCGCATCTTGGCGCCGCTGGCCGACAAGGTGGGTGCGCGCGGGCGGTTGGTCGACTGGCGTCAGCTCAATTCCCAGCTGTTCGAGGCGCTCGCGGTCGACCGCATCGTCACCTTCACCGTGCTGTCGATCATCATCCTGGTCGCCGTGTTCAACATCCTGTCGTCGCTGATCATGCTCGTGCGCGCCAAAACGCGCGATATCGCGATCCTGCGGACGATGGGGGCAAGCAGGGCGAGCCTGCTGCGGATCTTCATGACGGTCGGCACCACCGTGGGGGCGCTCGGCGTCGGGGCAGGGCTCGTGCTGGGCTTCGTGTTCCTCCACTTCCGCCAGAGCGTCGTCGGGTTCATCGGGCTCGTGACGGGCCAGAACATCTGGGACCCGACCGTCCGCTTCCTGACCACGCTGCCGTCGAAGGTCGATCCGGTGGAAATCACCGCCATCTCCGTCGTCGCGCTGCTGCTGGCCTTCCTCGCCACGCTGTATCCGGCCCTCAAGGCCGCCAACACCGATCCCGTGCAGGTGCTCCGTTATGACTGATCCCGTCCTGCAGACCCAGGAGCTGCGCCGCAGCTTCACCCAGGGCGAACAGACGATCCACGTGCTGCGTGGCGTCGACCTGGTGGTCCAGCGCGGCGAGATCGTCGCCCTCCTCGGGCCGTCGGGTTCGGGCAAGTCGACCCTGCTCCAGGCGGTCGGCCTCCTCGAAGGCGGGTTCGAAGGATCGATCCGGATCGCCGGCGTCGAGGCGGCGCGCCTGGACAGCGCCGGACGCACGGCGATGCGGCGGGAGCGGCTGGGCTTCATCTACCAGTTTCACCACCTGCTGCCGGATTTCAACGCGGTGGAGAACGTCGTGCTGCCGCAGTTGATTGCGGGAAGCGATCGGCCGAACGCCGAGGCACGCGCGCAGGCGCTGCTGACGGCATTGGGGCTTGGCCATCGACTGGGGCATCGCCCCAGCCAGCTGTCGGGCGGCGAACAGCAGCGGGTGGCGGTGGCGCGTGCCTTGGCCACGCAGCCGGCCCTCGTGCTCGCGGACGAGCCTACCGGCAATCTGGACGAGGCGACGGCCGATGTGGTCCTGGCCGAGTTCCTGCGCCTGGTGCGCCATGAGGGGTCGGCCGCGCTGATCGCCACGCACAACGAACGCCTCGCCCAGCGAATGGATCGTGTCGTGCGCCTACACGAAGGCAAGCTGGACTGAGCAGGAGCCGCCGATGACCACGATCACCGAACTTCCCGTGACGCGTTCGGACGGCAGTGTCGGCACGCTTGCCGACCATGCCGGCGAGGTCCTGCTGATCGTCAACGTTGCGTCGAAGTGCGGTTTCACGCCGCAGTACGAGGGGCTCGAGGCGCTGCAGCGGGGGTATGCGCACCAGGGCTTTTCGGTGCTGGGGTTCCCCTGCAACCAGTTCGGCGCCCAGGAGCCCGGCGACGCGGCGGAGATCGCGAGCTTCTGCTCGCTGACCTATGATGTCACCTTCCCCTTGTACGCGAAGATCGACGTCAACGGGGAGAATGCAGCACCGCTATTTCGCGCTCTTGCGGCCGAGGCTCCAGGCTTGCTTGGCAGCAAGTCGATCAAGTGGAACTTCACCAAGTTCCTGGTGGATCGCTCCGGCAAGGTGGTGGCGCGCTATGCTCCCACCACCAAGCCAGAGGCGATCGCCGCAGATATCGAGCGTCTGCTCGGCGCCTGATCGTTCAGCGGGATACGTCGAAGGCGGGTGCTCCCGCGCGGTGGCTGATCGCACTCGCGATCGCCGTGATGCCGCCGAGCAGGAAGCTGAAGCCGAGGATGTAGCCCGGCAGGGTCAGCGCGGAGAACGGCACGGTCGCCAGGATCAGGATGGCCAGCACTAGATTGACCGCGCCGAGGACTAGCATCAGCCCACGGAGCCGCCGCAGCTTCAGGCCCCAGCGAATTTCCATCAGCCCGCGCACCGCAAGCCAGATCGCCACCAGCAGGGTCAGAGAGATCGCGCCGGCGACCGGGCGGAACATCAGCATCAGGCCAACGATGACCGACAGGATGCCGTAGGCGATCGAATAGCCGCGGACGTCATGTCCTCTCCCCGCGAAGCCCGCAATGATCGCGAGGACGCCGGAGATCAGGAAGAAGCTTCCAACCACGATCGTGACCGCGATGGTGGCGGAGAAGGGCCAGGCGAAGGCGAGCAGCCCTAAAATGGCAGAGGCGATCCCATAGAGGAGGATCCAGCCCCACCCGGCGCCTGTCCCGGGAAAGGCGGTAAACGGATCCTGGGGGGAAGTTCGAAAATCGGCCATCGCGCAACTCCCGTTCGGTTCGGACCAGAACGGCGGGTCGTAGCGGACGTTCCACCGGTCGGCGCGCTGGAAGAATCACGCGATCTCGGCTAGGCATCGGGCATGCCGCATTCCGGGTTCGTACCACTTCGCACCTTTTCCTCCTTCACCATGCTCGAAGGCGCGATCGATCCCAAGGTGATCGCGAAGAAAGCTGCCAAGCTCGGGTTTCCCGCGATCGCACTGAGCGACCGTAACGGCCTCTACGCGGCGATGGCATTCTCGGACGCCTGCAAGGCCGAGGGCGTGCAGCCGATCATCGGCACCCTTCTCAGCGTCGCGCGCCCGGTGCCGGAGGGGGTGGAGCCGCCGCTCGACTGGCTGGCCCTCTACGCGCAGGACATGCGCGGCTACGAAAACCTCTGCGCGCTGGTGTCGAAGGCGCATCTCGATCGCCCGGTCGAGATCCCCGCCCATGTGCCACTCTCGGCGCTTGAAGGGTGCACCGATGGCCTGCTGGCGTTGACCGGGGGCGGCGAGGGGGCGCTCGCCCGTCTCTTCGCGGAGGGGCAGGAGACAGCCGCCCTTGCCTACGCGGACAAGCTGGAGGCGCTGTTCCCCGGCCGGCTCTACGTAGAGCTGTGCCGGCGGAACGAGGAGATCGAGCAACGGGCGGAGGCGGCGCTGCTCGATCTGGCGTATGACCGCAACCTGCCGCTGGTCGCCACGAATCCCTGTTGCTTCGCGGATCCCGATTTCCACGAGGCGCACGACGCGATGCTCTGCATTGCGAGTTCCAGCTATGTCGCGAGCGAGGATCGCCAGCGGAGTTCTCCCGATCTCTGGATGAAGCCCGCGGACACGATGCGGGCGCTGTTCGAGGACCTGCCGGAGGCGATCGCGAACACGCTGGTGGTGGCGCAGCGCTGCGCCGTGGCTGCTCCGAAGCGCAAGCCGATCCTCCCCAGCCTGGCCGGTGATCGCGAAGGCGAGGCGACGCGGCTGCGCGAAGACGCCTTCGCCGGGCTCGTGGCGCGGCTTCGCAAGATCGTGGAACTGGAAGACGGGGAAGGGACGGAGCTTGACGAACCCGCCTTGCGCGCGCGCTTCCCGGAGTATTTCGAACGTCTGGAGTTCGAGGTCGGCATCATCATCCAGATGGGCTTCCCCGGCTACTTCCTGATCGTCGCCGACTTCATCAAATGGGCCAAGGACCACGACATTCCCGTGGGGCCGGGCCGTGGTTCGGGCGCAGGCTCCGCGGTCGCCTGGGCGCTCACCATCACCGACCTCGATCCCATCAAGCTCGGACTGCTGTTCGAACGCTTTCTCAACCCGGAACGCGTGTCGATGCCCGACTTCGACATCGACTTCTGCGAAACGCGGCGTGGCGAGGTGATCCGCTACGTCCAGGGCAAGTACGGCCGCGATCAGGTGGCGCAGATCATCACCTTCGGTAAGCTGAAGGCGCGCGCGGTGTTGAAGGACACGGGCCGCGTACTGCAGATGAGCTATGGCCAAGTCGATCGACTGGCCAAGTTGGTCCCGAACCACCCCACCGATCCGTGGACGCTCGAACGCGCGATCAACGGCGTCAGCGAGCTTGCGCACCAATATGAGCGGGAGGACGATGTCCGCCGCCTGCTCGACCTCGCGATGCGGCTTGAGGGCCTGCCACGCCACAGCTCCACTCACGCCGCCGGCGTGGTGATCGGGGACCGGCCACTGGCCGAGTTGGTGCCGCTGTACCGCGACCCCCGCTCGGACATGCCGGTCACCCAGTTCGACATGAAATATGTCGAGGGAGCGGGGCTGGTGAAGTTCGACTTCCTCGGCCTGAAGACACTGTCGGTTCTGAAGAAGGGCGTGCAGCTTCTCGCGAAGCGCGGGGTCACCGTCGACCTGGACAGCCTGCCGTGGGACGATGAGGGCGTCTACGCGCTCCTCCAGCGCGGCGAGACGGTCGGCGTGTTCCAGCTGGAATCGGAAGGCATGCGCCGCACGCTGACGGCCGTGCGGCCGACCAATTTCGGCGACATCATCGCGCTCGTGTCGCTCTATCGGCCGGGTCCGATGGACAACATCCCCAGCTTCGGCGCGCGCAAGGCGGGTCGCGAGGAAATCGTCTATCCGCACGACCTGCTCGAGCCGATCCTGAAGGAGACCTACGGGATCTTCGTCTATCAGGAACAGGTGATGCAGGCCGCCCAGATCCTGGCCGGCTACAGCCTGGGCGGCGCCGACATGCTTCGCCGCGCGATGGGCAAGAAGGTGCAGGCGGAGATGGACGCGCAGCGCTCGATCTTTGTCGAGGGCTGCGCCAAGGTGAACAACATTCCCGAGGCGAAAGCCAACGAGCTGTTCGACTTGATCGACAAGTTCGCGGGCTATGGCTTCAACAAATCGCACGCGGCCGCCTATGCGCTGCTCGCCTACCAGACCGCCTGGCTGAAGGCGCATTACCCGCACGAGTTCTTCGCCGCGTCGATGTGCTTCGACATGGCGCAGACCGACAAGCTCGCCATCTTCGTCGACGACATGAAGCGGCTCGGCATCGCCTGCCTGGGGCCCGACCTTAATGCGAGCGAGGCGGAGTTCGACGTGCAGCCGCACGGCGACGGACTGGCGGTTCGCTATGCCCTCGCGGCGCTCAAGGGCGTGGGCGAGCGGGCGATGGAGCTTCTGGTCGAGGAGCGCCGCGCAAACGGTCCTTTCAAGACGCTGGACGACTTCGCCCATCGCGCCGACCCGCGGCTGCTCAATAAGCGCCAGCTGGAAACGCTCGCTTCCGCCGGTGCCTTCGACAGCATCGTGCCCGATCGCGCCGCGGTGGCAGGCGCTGCCGAGATCGTCCTGGGCGTTGCGGCGCGGACGCAGGAGAACAAGCTGAGCGGCCAGGGCGGCTTGTTCGGCATCGGCGGCGGCGCGGCCGAGCCGGCGATCCGACTGCCGGATGCGCACTGGTCGATGACGCAGGCGATCTCGGCAGAGCGCGAGGCGTTCGGCTTCTACTTCTCTGCCCATCCGCTCGACCGCTATGCGCATCTCGCAAAGGTCCATGGCGCGCGCAGCATCGCGGCGCTCGCCGACACGCCGGTGCCGGAGGGCGGTCGTTCGGGGGCTACGGTCGCCGCATTGGTCGAGGATGCACGCTGGCGTACGTCCGCGCGCGGCAAGCGGTACATGATGGCGACCCTGTCGGACGCGAGCGGCCAGTGCATCGCCACCTGCTTCGAGGATGCCGCCGCCGATGCGCTGGAGGAAGCCAGCAAGCTCGGCGGGTGCGGGCTCATGACGCTCGAACTCGATCGTCGGCCGGGGGACGAAAGCGCGCGCGTGACGGTGAAGGCGGTGAAGCCGTTCGAGGCGCTGGCAAACAGCGTCCGACTCACCCTCGAACTCAAGGTCGAGGACGCCACGGCGCTCCCGGCGCTGGCGACCCTTTTGGCCGGACACCGGGGTGCGCGGGGTGAGGTTTGGGCCGAAGTCGCCGCAGCGGGCGAGACCACGGCGCATCTGCTGCTGGGGCGCGACTATCTGCTCGACGGGGAACTCACCAGCCACGTCGAACGCCTTCCTGGGATCACCTCCGCCAATCTGCGCGCGGCCGACTCGAAACGGCTGGCGGCCGTCGCCTGAAGCTCAGCCGGCTACGACCAGCTTGACCAGCCGCCCGGGCGTGAGCGTGGGCGTGTCCTCAAGACCGTTGAGGGTCACGAACCGCTCCCGCTGGTAGCTCGGATAGGCCATCTGGCGCGCGAGGCTGTCGATCGTGTCGCCGGCTTTCACCGTCACGATGCGGATCCGCTTCCCCTTGATCGCGGCGGCTGCCTGCGGGGACAGTTGCGCCACGCTGGACACCATGCTCGCAAAGGCGCCGAGGCGATTGCCGGAGGGCGTCACCACGAGAAAGTAGTAAGTCGCCGACGGAAAGCGATACGCCACGACGGTCGCGTCCACCGCACGGCCGTTGCTAGTGGCGGAGACGGTGCCCTGCACCATCTGAAGCCCGTTCACCTCGCTGGTCCGCAGTTCGACACCGGACGTATCCCGAGCGCCAAGTTCCCCCAGGCGCGCTCGCACGAAGCCGGGCAGGTCGCTGGTGGCGGCCGCGGCCCGGAACTGCGCTTGTCCACCGGTTCCCGCCACTGTCACCGCATCGGTGCCGTTGTCGATCTTGTAGCCTGTCGGGGCGGTAAACTGCAGCCGCAGCTGCGGATGGCGGAAGGTCTGGCCGTCGATGATCCCCTGTGCCGGATTGTCGTCATACGGAAGTCCATCGAGCATTCGCAGAAACGCGGTGTCCTGAACGTTCGAAGCGGGTGCGGCCCGCATCTGCTGCGCAAGCTGGCGGGCGCGGGCGACACGATCTTCGCCGTTCGGATGGGTGCTCGCCCAGGTCGGCACCGCATCGGCCTGCCGTCCCTCGATCCGCGCGGCGAGCGTCTGGTCATCGTTCAGCTGGCGAAGCATCGCGGACATACCATAGGGGTCATAGCCCGCAGCGGTGGCGTAGCGGACGCCCAGGCCGTCCGCTTCATACTCCTGCGACCGACTGAATCCGAGGGTGTAGAGCTGTGTTCCGGTGCTCGCGATGCGCCCTAGGACGTCGCTGCCGGTGAGCCAGCCTACTCCCGCCGAGAGAAGGCCGCCCAAGGTCGCTCGCGTGTTGCGCTTGTTGGAATGCCGCGCGGCAACATGCCCGACCTCGTGGCCGAGCACCGCGGCGAGTTCCGCCTCGCTGTTCATCAACGCGAGCAACTGACGCGTGACATAGACATAGCCGCCGGGGATCGCGAATGCGTTCTCGACCGGCGAGTCGAGCAGGGTCACCGTGAAGTCGCCCTGCGCGTTCGAGAGACCGGACTGGACGGCCACGCGCTTGCCGACCCGTTCGACGAACGCCGCCTGAGGCCCTGTATAGGCGCCGCCGAACTCCGACAGCAGTTGGGGATGGGCCTGCGCACCCTGAGCCTTGTCGGACCGGGAGATGGTGCGGGCTGTCTGTGCCGAGGCAGGAAGCGTCGGCGTCACGATCAGGGCGGTAGCGACCGCCGCGGCTATGTAGGTACGGGTCATGGCGTCTCCGGGGTGGAGAGCGCGCGGAGCCCCCGGCGGTTCCCTCATCGCCCGCTTAGTCGAACAGATCGCCCTGCGGTCCCCTCGGCCGGCGAAACCGGTCGCAGTTCAGCGGCGCACGTCCGCGTTCCAGTCCGTAGCGGCGGATCGCGATGCGGAACCGGGTCCGCATCAACTCGGCCCAGGGGCCCGAGCCCTGCATGCGCGTGAAGAAGTTCGGATCGTTGACCCGCCCGCCGCGTAAGGAGCGGATGATTGCCATCACCTTTTCGGCACGGTCCGGGAAATGCGTGTCGAGCCATGCGCGGAACAGCGGGGCGACCTCCCAGGGCAGACGGACGGGGAGAAAGAAGGCGCCGCATGCGCCCGCGGCCGCCGCCTCTTCCAGGATGCGCTCCAGCTCTCCATCGGTGATCGCGGGGATCACCGGGGCTACGGAGACGGAGCAGGGGATTCCGGCTGCGGTGAGGGCGGCCACTGCGGCGAGCCGCTTGCGCGGGTGCGGCGCGCGCGGTTCGAGGGTGCGGGCGATCACAGGATCGAGCGAAGTGATCGACATCGCTACGGAGACGAGGCCCTTCGTCGCCATCGGCGCCAGTAGATCCAGGTCGCGCACCACGCGGTCGGACTTGGTGGTGATGGTCAGCGGATGGTCGCACTCGGACAGCACCTCGATGCATGCCCGAGCAATCCGCCAGTCGGCTTCGATCGGCTGATAGGGATCGGTGTTGGTGCCGAAGGCGATCGGCCGGACCTGGTAGCCGGGCTTCGAAAGCTCGGCCCGGAGCAGCGCAGGCGCATCCGGCTTGGCAAACAGCCGTGTCTCGAAGTCGATGCCCGGGGACAGATCATGAAAGGCATGGCTCGGCCGCGCGAAGCAGTAGATGCAGCCGTGCTCGCAGCCATTGTAGGGATTCACCGAGCGATCGAAGCCGATGTCGGGCGACCGGTTGTAGCTGATGATCGTGCGCGGCGTGAGCAGGCCCACGCTGGTACGCACCGGCGGTGGCGCACCGTCGATCGCCTCGCGGGCATCCAGCCAGTCGCCATCCACCTCCCGCTCCGGCAGGTTGAAGCGGGTGCTGGTGGTGTTGATCGTTGCGCCACGGGCAGTGCGAGCCATGACGCAGAAAGAACATAAGCAGAACGCGAAATCAACCCTGCGGCAATCAGCGCTCGCGCAGGCGGGGCATCAACTCGACGAAATTGCAGGGCGTGTGGCGGCTATCCAGTTGCGAGGCGAGAATGCCCTCCCAACCGTCGCGAACCGCTCCGGTGGAGCCGGGCAGGGCGAACACATAGGTGCCCCGGGAGACGCAGGCGCAGGCGCGCGACTGGACGGTCGACGTGCCGATCTTCGCATAGCTCAGCCAGCGGAAGAGCTCGCCGAAACCGGGGATCATCTTGTCCGCAACGCGCTCCACGGCTTCGGGCGTGACGTCACGCCCGGTCACGCCTGTGCCGCCGGTCGTCAGGATGCAATCGATTGCGGGATCGTCGATCCATCCGTGCAACCGTCCTACAATCGCGGCGACATCGTCGGGAAGCAGCGCGCGATCGGCGAGCACATGACCGGCCTCGGTCAACAGCCCGACGAGCGTATCGCCCGACCGATCCTCCGCAAGCGTCCGCGTGTCGGAAACCGTGAGGACAGCGATGCGGACAGGGATGAACGCGCGCTGGAGATCAATTGGCATGGGCGACGGACGAGCGGCCGTTGCTGCTGAGACGCACCGCGCCGCCGCCCTTGGCTCCGGGGAACTTCGGCCACATGCCTTGCGCGAGCGCCGCGCGGCTGGCGGAGGTTTTTCCCTCCTGCTTTTCGTACATCCAGTAGTTGCGCAGCACTGACATCACGTAGCCGCGCGTCTCCCAATAGGGGATCGACTCGATGTAGAGGAGCGGATCTCCGCCGTCGTGCGCCTGCAGGTCCCAGGCCTGCACCGGACTCGGCCCGGCGTTATAGGCGGCGATCACCTTGGGCAGCAGCCCGCCGGTCGCCTGCATGTCACGCAGCTTCTCGAGATAGCTTTGACCCACTTCGATGTTGGTCGAAGGACGGGCGAGGGCAGAGCGATCGATCGTCACGCCCTTGGCACGGCCGAAGTCGCTCGCGGCTGCCGGCATGATCTGCATCAGGCCAAAGGCGCCCGCGGGGCTCACCACCTGCGGGTTGAACTTCGACTCCTGCAAGGCGTGGGCATAGACCAGTGCCTTGTCCACACGCCAACCGCCGTCCGGCGTCCAGTCTGGTGCCGGGTAACGGGCCTCCAGGACGGGCTTCGCCCCGACAGGTGCATTGTGCGACAGCCAAAGCTGGGTCGCCGGCAGGTTCATGCTGCCCGCGACGCGCGTGAGCGCAGCATAGTCGCTCGCATCGCCGATCCTGGCCTGGTGCCGCAGAACCTGGTCGGCCAGTGCCGCTTCGCCGATCTCGGACAGGGCGGCCGCGACACGGACATTCGGGCGCCGTTCCAGTGCCTGCCAGTCCGCCGTCACGCGTTCAGGGGCCGACTTGCGGTCGACCATGCCCAGCGCCTGGCGGGCGAGCAGACCGTAATAGGTTTCGCCATATTGCGCGGCGCTTTGCAGGCGCGGCTGCACCAGGTCCGGACGACCGCACGCGATGTCCGCCCGGGTCGCCCAATAGAGGCCGGCGGAGCGCAGCTCGGTATCGGTGGCACGACGGGCGACGTCGCCGAACGCCACCTGCGCCGCGGCGCAGTCCTTTTGCCGCCAAGCCGCGAGGCCCTGCGTCCAGTCCGCCTGCGCGGCCCAGTCGCCTTGCCCCCTTTGTGCGAGCCGCGCGACCCGGCGGGCGTTGCCGTCGTCCCCGGCCACGAAATAGATCCAGGCGACGCGTTGCTGCCATTCCGTCAGCGCGTCAGGCGTCAGCTCGCTCGCGCGCTGATTGAGCAACGCCTCGGCCGCAGGGCCATCGTCGAGCTTGACGAACGGCTTCATGGCGATGGCGAGTTCGGCGGCCACCTGGTCGCTGCGGATCGCGCGCGTCCGGACGCGCGTCGGCGCACCATCGAACCACGTCATGCGCTGTTGGCTGGGCAGCGCGGGAAGGGAGGCCGCGCCGCGAAGCTGTGCAAGACGGGCGAGCTGCGGCGCCTCCGGGAGTTCGGGCGCTTCCGCCAGAAGCGCAAGCAAAGGCTCAAGCGCGACCTTGGGAGAATTGGGCGCGGTATAGAGCTCGGCACGGGCAACGGCGTGCAGCGGGCCCGGCTTGAGCGCATCGAGCTGAAGCTGTGCATCGGCCCAGCGCGCATCCCGGATCGCTGCGAATACCGAGCGATAGGCTGTGCGCTCTTCGCTGCTCAATTGGCGAGGGACGCCCTCGAGAGCGCCGTGTTTCGCGCTGCCCCGCGCAAGGACGCGACCCTCGTCGAGATCGCTGGCGTTCGCGGCCAGAGGAGCGGCCATCAACAGGGCGCCTACCGCAAGAGCGATTTTCACGCGTCGTTTTCCTCGATCAACAGCTGCAAGTCGCGCCAGGCCTCCGCCTTGCACATCGGTCGCTCCAGCAGCACCCGCGGGTGGTAGGTGGCGACCGCCTTGCACGCCAAATTGTCATCGCTGAGCACGTCCGAACAGTCGCCGTGCGCTCCAGCCTTCGAGCCGAGCACGGCGCGACTTGCGATCTGGCCGAGCAGCAACAGCCGCCTGGGGCGGACGATCCCCACCAGGTGCCGGGCCATCGCCTCAAGTTCGGTGGCGCTCGCACGCGGCACCCGCCCCGCAAGTGGGCGGGCGACGCAGACGGAGGCGATCAGCGTCTGTTCGCGGGCCAAACCGATCGCCGCCAGCATCCGGTCGAGCAGGCGGCCTTCGGGTCCAGCAAGCAGGTGCCCGGCTGCGGCGTCCGCCTCTTCGGGAACGTCGGTCAGCACCATCAGCGCCGCAGTGGCTGGGTCCCCGCTCGGCGCAACGCGCGCCAGCGCCCATTTTGCGTCGGGTGCCTGATCCCCCATCCGGTAGGCGAGGAATTCCTCATAGGTGACCGGATAGCCTGGGTTCGGCGCTGCCGCCGGTGCTGCCGGCGGAAGTGGAGCAGGTGCCGGCAGAGCGTCAGGAACCAACCAATCGCGCGGCCGTTCTTCGACCAGCGTGTCGACACCCGCCTCAAGCCACCAATCCAGTGTGCTTGCCGCGATATTTCGCCAATCGAGATGCTGATCCGCCCCCATCACCCTATATAGGCCACCGGGTTGACGCCGCGGTCAATCTGAATGAATTCCGCTGCCGACAAGACGTTGCAGGTACGCGACGACACGGTGCCGCAGCGAGCGTGGGAGTAGGAGTGCATGAACGAGCGGGAATCAATGCCCTATGACGTCGTGATCGTCGGCGCGGGCCCCGCAGGTCTGTCGGCTGCGATCCGGCTGAAGCAGCTGGCGAACGAGGCCGGTCGCGAGATCGCGGTCTGCGTGCTGGAGAAGGGGTCCGAAGTCGGCGCCCACATCCTCTCGGGAGCGGTGATCGATCCGCGCGCGCTGGACGAGCTTTTGCCGGAATGGCGCGATCAGGGCTGCCCGCTCGCAGCGGTGCCGGTGACGGAGAACCATCACTGGATCCTGAACGCCACGGGCAAGACGGAAATGCCGCACTTCGCGCTGCCGCCGTTCATGTCGAACGAGGGGACTTATACCTGCTCGCTCGGCAGCCTGTGCCGCTGGCTGGCGGAACAGGCCGAGGGTCTCGGCGTCGAGATCTTCCCCGGCTTCGCCGCGGCCGAGGTGCTGTTCCACCACGATGGATCGGTCAAGGGCGTCGCGACCGGCGACATGGGCATTGCGCGCGACGGTACCCGCAAGCCGGACTGGCAGCCCGGATTGGAGCTCCACGCCAAATATACCTTCCTGGCAGAGGGCGTCCGTGGGCACCTTAGCAAGGAGCTGATCCGCATCTTCGACCTCGCGAAGGATGCGCAGCCGCAGGTCTATGGCATCGGCATCAAGGAGCTTTGGGACATTGCGCCCGAAAAGCATGTGCCCGGACGGGTGATCCACACGCAAGGCTGGCCACTGTCAGAAACCCGCGGCACCAACGGCGGCGGCTTTCTGTATCACCAGGCGAACGGGCAGGTGGCGCTTGGCCTCGTCACCTGGCTCAACTATTCCAATCCCCATCTTTCGCCGTTCCACGAGATGCAGCGGTGGAAGACGCATCCGGAGATCGCCAAGATCCTGGAGGGCGGCAAGCGCGTGTCCTATGGCGCGCGTGCGATCAACGACGGCGGCTGGCAATCCGTACCCAAGCTGGTCTTCCCCGGCGGCGCCCTGATCGGCTGCTCCGCAGGCTTCGTGAACGTGCCGCGGATCAAGGGCACGCATACGGCGATGAAAACCGCGATGCTCGCGGCCGAGGCCGCGTTCGACGCCATCGTGGCCGAACGCGCCGGCGACACGCTCGACGCATATCCCCGCGCCTATGAGGCGAGCTGGGTGTATGAGGAACTGCGCAAGGTCCGCAACGTGGTGCCGCTGGTCAAGAAGTTCGGCGACTTCGTCGGCTCGGGGCTCTCCGGCATCACCATGTGGGCCGAGCATTGGGGCATCCGCATGCCGTTCACGATGCGCCACCATCCGGACCACGAAAGCCTGTGGCGCAAGGATCAGGTCCAGCCGATCGCCTATCCGAAGCCCGACGGGAAGCTGACGTTCGACCGTCTTTCCTCGGTGTTCCTGTCGAACACCAACCATGAGGAGGATCAGCCGGTCCACCTCACGCTGCGCGATCCCGACATTCCGATCGACTATGACCTGCCGATGTTCGACGAGCCGGCGCAGCGTTATTGCCCCGCGGGGGTCTACGAGGTGGTGGAGACGGAGGGCGCCAAGCCGCGCTTCGTGATCAACGCCCAGAACTGCGTCCACTGCAAGACCTGCGACATCAAGGATCCCACGCAGAACATCAACTGGGTGGTGCCCGAGGGCGGGGGAGGGCCGAACTATCCCAACATGTAAGCGCCTGCTGCTGAGCGCCGTTGCTTCAGCGGGTGTTGCCGTTGCGTCGCCTGCCGCCGCTGCCGAGGAGAACCTGCCCGCCTATGTTCGTGCACGCGCGGCGGATGCGGACGGCGCGGTGGACGCGGCTGCACGCTATTACGCCCTCGCGCTCGCTGCCCGGCCCGGCAGTGAAGTGGTCGCAATTCGTGCGTATCGCGAGGGCCTCGCGAGCGGAGACCTAGCGCTTGCCCGCAAATCGCTGGCGGTGCTGTCGCGTGCGGGCGTTGCGCCGCCGGACGCCGCTGTTCTCGAGTTCGCGGATGCGGTGGTGGCTCGGCAGCCGGATCGTGCGTCTGGGGCAGTGGAGACGCTGGGCGAAGGTCCGCTCGACTTCCTGCAACCGGTGCTTGCCGCATGGCTTGCGCTCGATCGGGGCGACCCGGCAGCCGCACTGCAGTTCGCCTCGCGAGAAGGCGACGCCCTCGACCGCCGCTATGCGTCCGAGAACCACGCGCTGATCCTCCTCGCAAGCGGTCGCGCGGCAGAGGGGCTGGCTGCGGTCCAAGCACAACTCGGCACCCTGCAGGAGGACCTGCAGTTTCGGCTGGCCGCCGCGGCGCTGCTGGCGGGCAAGGGCAAGCGGGACGCCGCGCGGGCTTTGCTGGCGGGAGAGGATCCCGTGCTGGCGCTCTACCGCCAACGGCTGGGTCGGGGCGCAAAGGGCGACGCCAGGTTCGGGGCGTCGCGCTTTCTGACACGCGTTGCCAAGGATCTCGCGTCCGAGGAAACCGCGTCCCTCGCGATCGCGCTTGCGCGTGCGGCCCTGGTCCTCGACCCGCGCTACGACGGGGCACGGATCGCGCTCGCCGATGCGCTGTCGCTGGAGGGCGCCGATGCCAAGGCGCATCAGGCGCTGGCGGCGATCTCCGCCGGAAGCCCGTTCGCTCGCGAGGGACGTGCCGCAGAGGCGACCGTGCTGGCGCGCGCCGGCGAGGAGGATGCCGCCATCGCTGCAGCCACGGCGCTCTCCTCCGGCTCCGATAGCAGCGGGGAGGATGCACGCCGGCTCGGCGACCTGCTCGCCGAGGAGAGTCGGTTCGGGGAAGCCGCTGCCGCTTATGCGACAGCGCTTGATCGGGAAGGGGAGCCGCAGGACTGGGCGTTGCTGCTCCAGCGGGGGGCGGCTCTGGAGCAGGCGGGACGGTGGGATGAGGCGCTGCCGGTCTTACGCCGCGCCGTCGAGGTCGCGCCCGCAGAGCCGCTGGCCCTCAATTACCTCGGCTATGCCCAGGTCGAGCGGAACGAGAATTTGCCTGGCGCCATCGCGATGCTCGAACAGGCCCGTCAGCTTGCCCCGGAGGATCTCAACATCGCAGACTCGCTGGGGTGGGCCTATTATCGACAGGGGAACGCAGCGCGTGCCCTGCCGCTGCTGGAGCAGGCAGCCCGTGCCAACGAAGTGAGCGGGACAGTGCAGGAACATCTGGGGGACGTGCTTTGGCGGCTCGGCCGCCGTTATGAGGCACGCTATGCCTGGTCCGCCGCCCGTCTGGACGCGGATCCAGCGAAGGATGCGCAGTTGGCGGAGAAGCTCCTGCAAGGATTGCCCGCGGCCTCGGCGTCGCCCCGCCAATGATCCACGAAGTCGCTCGCGCGAAGCTGAACCTCGCGCTTCATGTCCGGCACCGCCGTCCCGACGGCTATCATGCGCTGGAGACCCTGTTCGCGTTCGTGGAGGACGGCGACCGGCTGACCGTCGCCGACGCCGAGGCGGACAGCTTCGTCATCACCGGCCCTTTCGCAGGCACGCTCCAGGCGGAGGGCGACAATCTCGTCACGCGCGCCCGCGATCGTTTCCGCTTGGCCTTCGGTAATGGGGGACCCTGCGCGATCCTGCTCGACAAGCGGCTTCCGGTCGCCTCCGGCATCGGCGGCGGATCGGCGGATGCGGCCGCGACGCTTCGGGCGCTCGCGACTCGCGCCGGGGTACGGGACGACGATCCGGCCCTCCTCGCCTGTGCGGACGCGCTCGGATCGGACGTGCCGGCCTGCCTGCTCAGCCGAACGGCGATCGGCCGGGGGCGCGGTGAGGATCTAGTCCCGATGGACGGTCTCACCGGAATTCCTGCGTTGCTGGTGAACCCGGGCGTGGGCGTCCCCACGGCAGCGGTGTTCGGCCGCTGGGACGGTGTGGACCGCGGGCCGATCGGCAGCGGCGACCTGCTGGAGGTCGCCTGTTCCGGCCGCAATGACCTGGAGCCTCCGGCACGGTCGCTGGCACCTGCCATCAACGCCGTGCTCGCCCTCCTGGAGCGCCAGCCCCGCACCCGTTTGGTACGGATGTCGGGTTCGGGCGCGACTTGCTTCGCCTTGTTCGAGGACACGCTCGCCTGCGCTTCGGCAGCCGAGGCGATCCGGGATGCCGAGCCCGCGTGGTGGTGTCTCGAAACGGCACTGATCTAGACTGGGAATCCCGCGGCGGGACGGCGTGTCGCGGCAGAATTGGCTTTTGCAGGATTGCAGCCGTGTCTCCGCTCGGGCCTAAACGAACGGCGGATCAGACGCCGTCAGCGGACGTCCGTGGATGGCCCCTGCCTCGTGCAAGCGCCATCCTCCCGTCCAGGGGGTGACAGCCGGCCGTTCCTGGGGCAGGTCGCTGCCATGTCAGACCGCAGCCCTGCCGGATCCTCTTCCTACCCGAACGATCTTCCGCCCGCCGAGCGGATCGACGGCATCGCAGGCGGTGTGCTGCTGCTGTGCGACCATGCGTCTAACCACGTGCCCGCGGACATCGGGCTTGGCGTGCTGCCCGCCTTGCTGGATCTGCACATCGGCTATGACATCGGCGCGGCCGCGCTGACCCGCAGCCTCGCATCAAGCCTGGGTGCGCCGGCGGTTCTCGGCACCGTTTCCCGGCTGGTGATCGACCTCCATCGGGAGCCGGATCATAGCGGTCTCATCCCGGCTCTGAGCGATGGCCAGGCGATCCCGGGCAACCACGGCGCCGATCGGTCCGCACGGATTGAGCGGTTCCACATTCCCTATCACGCCGCGATCGGACAGGCGGTGCAAGACTATCGGCCCGAACTGGTCGTGGCGATCCACAGCTTCACGCCGCGGCTCGCGAGCGATGGCCGCGAACGGCCCTGGCAGGTGGGGATTCTCTACAATGAGGACAGTCGGGCGGCTCACCCCGCGATCCGGGTGCTTCGGGAGCGGGGTTTTGTCACGGGAGACAACGAGCCCTATTCCGGGCGCGAGCTCAACGCGACGCTCAACCGCCATGCGGAGGCGCATGGCATCCCGAGCATGTCCGTCGAGGTTCGCAACGACCTGATCCAAGACGAACACGGTGTAGGCAAGTGGTCGATCATCCTCGCCGATGTCATCGCGCAGGTGCGTGCGGAGCTCGTGCGATGACGGCGGTGTTCTGGCGATGCGGCGGCACCGGGCTTCTGTCGCTGATGCTCGCAGCGTGCGGCGATGCCGGGCCGCCTGAGCCTCCCAGCGGCTTGCGTATCGCCTGCGCAGCGGAGGGTGCGCAGTTGGCGCAGAACTGCTTGGTCGAACAAAGTGAGGGGCAGCAAGGCTTGGTGCTGACCGTGCGGCGTGCCGATGGTGGTTTCCGGCGTCTTCTCGTCGCCAGGGACGGGAGCGGCGTCACTGCCGCGGACGGTGCGGAGCCGGCGCTCGTGCGCTTGCGGTCACCCAGCGAGATCGAGGTGCAGATCGGCGGCGACCGGTACCGTTTGCCTGCACGCGTAGACGGAGGGGCTGGAGCATGAGGATCCTGCCTCCAGGCGCCCCGATCCTGCGTGCAGACGAAATGCGGGTAGCCGAGCAGCGCTGCTTCGACTGCGGCGTCTCCCAATCCGAACTGATGGAGCGCGCCTCGCTCGCCGTTGCGCGGGAAGTCGCCCGGCTGGGCGCGGGGCAGCCGGTGCTCGTGCTTGCGGGACCGGGAAACAACGGAGGCGATGCCTATGGCGTCGCGAGGCTGCTGCGCAACTGGGGCCATGACGTGGCGGTCGCCGCGATCGGCCGGCCCAAGAGCGGTGCGGCCGCAGCCAACGCCGCGGCGTGGCAGGGTCCGGTGGAGAGCCTTGAGCAGGTGAGCTCAAGGCCGGTCCTGGTCGACGGCTTGTTCGGTACCGGCATGTCGCGCGCGCTGGACGCTCCCGTAGCCGCCCAGCTGGCGCGGCTCGTTGCGGCGGCCTCCGTTTCGGTGGCGATCGATATCCCCTCGGGCATCGAGACCGACACCGGCCTCGATCTGGGCGCGCCGGACGGGATGACGGCCACGGTGGCGCTCGGCGCGCTCAAGCCGGCGCATGTGCTCGGCGCCGGCCTCTCCAAATGCGGTCACGCCCTGCTTGCCGACATCGGCGTGGAGATGGCCACTGACTGGCGCAGCATCGCACGTCCGACCATGCAGGCTCCGAAAGCGCAGGCGCATAAATATGATCGAGGGCTGGTGGTCGTGGTCGCCGGCAGCATGGCCGGAGCCTCTCGCCTCGCGGCGCGGGCGGCGCTCCACGGTGGCGCCGGCTATGTGATCCTGGCGGCGCCGGAGCCTGCCACCAGCGGCCCCGACGCCATCGTCCACCGCACGATCGACGGCGGGGATGCGCTCGCCGACCTGCTTGCGGATCCGCGCATCGGCGCGGTGGTGATCGGACCTGGCCTCGGCCGGGACGCAGCGGCCATGGACCTCCTCAAGGCGGCGATCGGCTGCGAGCGGGATCTGGTGATCGACGGCGACGCGCTCAGCCTGCTGGGCGGGACGGCTGCCGAACGTCTGCGCACCCGCAACGCCGCGACGCTGCTTACCCCTCACTCGGGCGAGTTCGCGCGCATGTTCGATGCCGCCGGCAGCAAGATCGAGGCGACACTCGCTGCCGCCAGGAACAGCGGCGCTACGGTGATCCACAAGGGCGCGGACACGGTCATCGCGTGGGCTGACGGCAAGGTCGTGGTCGCATCCGCGGCATCGTCGTGGCTGTCGACCGCCGGTACCGGCGACGTGCTGGCGGGGCTCGTCGCCGCGCGTCACGCCGCCGGCGGCAGCGCGGATGAAGCCGTATGGCTGCACAGCCGCGCCGCGCGACTTGCCGGTCCCGCGTTCGCAGCCGACGACCTGATCGCCCGGATCCCAGTCGCGATCGGAGAATGCCTGTGAGCGGCGATCTGATCGTGCGCGTGGCGGCCCGCGGCGAGGGCATCTCCGCCGATGGCCGTCACGTAGCCTTTGCGGCCCCCGGCGACCGGCTGCTCCCCGACAACAGCGTGGTGCCCGGTCCCCATCATCAGGTGCCGCCCTGCCGGCATTTCCCGGCATGCGGCGGCTGCCAACTCCAGCATCTCGACGAAGAAAGCTACGCCCTGTTCGTGCGCGATCGCGTGCTAGGCGCGCTTGCGACTCAGAACCTGGCGACGGAAGTCCTTCCCGCGCTTGTCTCGCCGCCGCGCACCCGGCGTCGCGCAACGCTGCATGCCGAGCGTCGCGGACGCCAGGTGTTGCTTGGCTTCACGGAAACCGGCAGCCACCGCATCGTCGACATGATGGAATGCCACGTGCTGCTTCCGGAGCTGTTCGCGCTGGTCGCGCCGCTGAGGACGCTGCTGGCGGCCATGCTGGGAGAGCGCCGCGCGGACGTCCATCTGGCGCAGACCGATCGCGGCGTCGACGTGCTGATCACCGGCTCCCTCGGCGACAAGCTCGCCGAAGTGGAGGCGCTGACCGGCTTTGCGGAGCGGCACGGCCTCGCCCGCCTGTCGGTGGACGACGGCTATGGCCCGGAGACTCGGTGGGAGCCGGAGCCCGCGACGATCAGCTTCGCGGGCGTGCCGGTCGCGCTTCAACCGGGTGCCTTCCTGCAGGCTACGCGAGAAGGCGAGGCGGCCTTGGTCGCGGGCGTGAAGGATGCGGTCGGAAGCGCTCCGATCGTTGCAGACCTGTTCGCCGGACTGGGCACCTTCTCCCTCGCGTTGGCAGAGCGCGCCAAGGTATATGCAGGCGAAGCCGCCCGGGAGCCGATCCTCGCGCTAAAGGCCGCCGCCTCGCGCGCTGGCCGACCCGTATTTGCCGAGCATCGGGACCTCTACCGCCGTCCGCTGGCCCCTGCCGAACTCGACCGGTTCTCGGCAGTCGTGATAGATCCGCCGCGTGCCGGTGCTCGCGAGCAGGCAGCGGCGATCGCCGCCAGCAAGGTGCCGGTCGTGGCGTATGTTTCGTGCAATCCCAGCAGCTTCGCACGAGATGTGAAGATGATGTGCGAGAGCGGCTACCGGCTCGATTGGGTGCAGCCGGTTGGCCAGTTCCGCTGGTCCACCCATGTCGAGCTGGTGGCGCGGCTCAGCCGCTAGTGGGGTACACGGCCCCGGTGAAGTAGAGTCCGTCCGGCGGCGCATTGAGGCCCAGCCGCGAGCGATCGCGCGCGGCGAGCACCTCGCGCACCTGCTCCGGGCGCCAGCGTCCTTGCCCCGCCAGGGCGAGGCATCCGACCATCGAGCGAACCTGGTGGTGCAGGAACGAACGGGCGGCGGCGTGGATGAGCACCCGATCGCCACGCCGTTCGACGTCCAGTTGGTCGAGGGTGCGCAGCGGGCTCTCGGCCTGGCAATGCGCGGAGCGGAAGGTCGTGAAGTCGTGCCGACCGACGAGATACTGCGCCGCGGTCTGCATTGCATCGACATCGAGCGGTTGCGGCACTTGCCACGCGAGGCCTGCTTCCCAGGTGAGCGGTGCCCGCCGGTTGACGATCCGGTATTCGTAGGAGCGACCGACGCAGGAGAAGCGGGCGTGCCAGTCGTCCTCCACCCCCTCGCAGGCGAGAATGGCGACGGGATCGGGCCGCAGATGCGCGTTCAGCGCTTCCATGAGGCGGAAGGGCAGGATGGTCTTTTCGATTTCGACGTGCGCCCGCATGGCGAGCGCATGGACCCCTGCGTCCGTGCGACCGGCAGCGTGCACCGCGACCTGCTCACCGGTGACCCGCCAGGCCGCTTCCTCGATCGCCTGCTGGACGCTCGGACCGTGCGATTGCCGTTGCCAGCCCATGAAGGGGCGGCCGTCATATTCGACCGTCAGGGCGAACCGGCTCACGACAGCAGCGTGCCCGCGGGAATGGGGAAGCCGCGCAGGAGGTCTGCCGCAGGCATGGCGCCCCGGCCGGCGCGCTGAAGCAGGGTGGGCCGGATCGCCCCCGTGCCGCACGCGATCGTAAGCCGCTCGTCCAGCACGGTACCCGGCGCGCCGCTCTCTTCTGAGACTTCCGCCGCCAGGACCCGGAAGCGCTCGCCATTGAATTCGAAGAACGCTGTGGGATGAAACGCCCGGACCTGCCGCTCCACCGCGTCTGCTGCTGCATCGAAGCGCAGGCGCGCTTCGGACTTGTCGAGCTTGGCGGCGTAGGTGACGCCGGTTTCCGGTTGGGGAACAGGCGGATAGCCGTCGATGTTGCCAAGCACTTCGACCATTGCCGCGCCACCCAGTTGCGCAAGGCGATCCGTCAGTTCGGCGGCCGTGTCCCTGCCGATCGGCGTGCGTAGCTCATGCCGCACCGGGCCGGTGTCCAAGCCAGCTTCCATCTGCATTATGCCCACGCCCGTCTCGGTGTCGCCGGCCAGGATCGCCCGCTGCACGGGCGCAGCGCCCCGCCACCGCGGCAGCAGCGAGGCGTGGACGTTGAGACAGCCGAGCCGCGGCGCATCCAGAACCGCTTGCGGCAGGATGAGCCCATAGGCCGCGACGACTGCCACGTCCGCGCCCAACGCTGCGAAGTCCGCTTCGGCTTCGGCAGTGCGCAACGTCGTCGGATGCCGGACCGGGAAACCGAGCGCTTCGGCGCGGGCATGCACCGGCGTCGGGGTCGGCGCCTTGCCGCGGCGGCCGCCTGCACGCGGCGGCTGCGTGTAGACGGTGACGATCTCGTGCCCGGCAGCCACCAGTGCGTCCAGGATCGTGACCGCAAAGCCGGGCGTGCCCATGAAGATGATGCGCATCCGCGCTCTCGACACGCTAGCGGCCCGGCACGCAACCCCCTATCTGTCGTAGCGATGGCTTCCCCAGAGATCGAGGCGCTGACGCAGGCGCTGTCCCGCTTGCCGGGCCTTGGCCCACGCTCCGCGCGTCGGGCCGTATTGCACCTCATCAAGAAGCGCGAAACGGCACTGGTTCCGCTGCTCGGCGCCTTGGAGCGGGTGAGCGAGCGGCTGTCCACCTGCTCGGTCTGCGGCAATGTTGATACCAGTGACCCTTGCGCCGTCTGTGCCGATCCGCGGCGGGACGCGCGTGCGCTGTGCGTCGTCGAGGAAGTGGCGGATCTGTGGGCGCTGGAGCGTTCCCGTCTGTTCCCGGGCCGCTTCCACGTTCTGGGCGGGCGGCTGTCGGCGCTCGAGGGCGTACGCCCGGAGGACCTTGCGATCGACCGGCTCGTCGCGCGCGTGGCCGATGGCGGCGTCGACGAGGTGGTGCTCGCGATGAACGCGACGCTGGAGGGACAGACGACTGCGCACTATCTGGCAGAGCGGATCGAGGCGTATCCTGTACGGATCACGCAGTTGGCGCATGGCTTGCCCGTAGGCGGGGAGCTGGATTATCTGGACGAGGGCACCCTGGCACAGGCGCTGCGAGCGCGACGGCCCGTGGTGTGAGTGCATCGCTTGACGTGCCGGGGGGGCTTACCTAGCTAGCGCCCATGGCCATCCTGCCCATCATCGAGATTCCCGATCCGCGCCTGCGGCTGATTTCCACCCCCGTGGATGCGGTCGACGACGAGGTTCGCACGCTCATCGCCGACATGTTCGACACGATGTACGACGCGCCCGGCATCGGCCTCGCGGCGATCCAGGTTGCGGTTCCCAAGCGGGTACTGGTGATCGATCTTCAGGAGCAGGAAGACGCCGAAGGCAAGCCGGTCAAGGAGCCGCTCGCCTTCGTCAATCCCGAGATCCTCGAGACCTCCGACGAATGCTCCCTGTACAAGGAAGGCTGCCTGTCGATCCCGGACCAGTTTGCGGATGTCGAGCGGCCGGCGCGCTGCCGCGTACGCTGGCTGGACGAGCAGGGGGCCGAGCATGACGAGTGGCTCGAGGGGCTGCTCGCGACCTGTCTCCAGCACGAGATGGACCATCTGAACGGCGTGCTGTTCATCGATCACCTCTCGCGGCTGAAGCGGGAGATGGTCATCAAGAGGCTCAACAAGGCGCGCAAGGCGGCCTGATCGCGACGGCCGGATTGGGTCCCGCCGCCCGCACTCTCACGAGAGTCCGTCGATCTGCCCTGCCGCGTTGAGGCGAATGCCTTCGGCCGCGGGTACCCGCGGCAGGCCAGGCATGGTCATGATCTCCCCGCAGATCGCCACCACGAAGCCGGCACCTGCGGCGAGGCGCACTTCGCGCACATGCACCACATGTCCCGATGGGGACCCAAGCTGGGTCGGATCGGTCGAGAAGCTGTACTGGGTTTTCGCCATGCAGACTGGCAGGTCGCCGAAGCCGTCGGCTTCCCAGCGACGAAGCTGGGCGAGCACGCTCGCGTCTGCCACCGCCTCCTCGGCACGGTAGATCCGCTTCGCGACCGTGTTGATCTTGTCGAACAGGCTCAGGCGATCGTCATAGAGCGGCATGAACCGCGCCGAGCCTGCATCGGCCAGCGCCGCGACCGCCTCCGCCAGTTCGCCAGCGCCCGCTCCGCCATCGGAGAAGTGGGTGCAGACCACCGCGTGGCAACCCTGTGCCGCGGCGATCGCGCGCACGGCCGCGATTTCCTCTTCCGCGTCCGAAGCAAAGCGGTTGATCGCCACCACCGCCGGTACGCCGAACTGGGCGACGTTCTCCAGGTGGCGCATCAGGTTCGCGCCACCCCGCTGCACGGCGGCAACGTCGGGCGCCGCGAGGTCCGCCTTGGCGACCCCGCCGTTCATCTTGAGCGCCCGTACGGTCGCTACGATCACCACCGCATCCGGTGCGAGCTCGGCCATCCGACACTTGATGTCGAAGAACTTCTCCGCGCCCAGATCAGCCCCGAACCCCGCTTCCGTCACGACATAATCGGTGAGGCCGAGTGCGGTGCGCGTGGCGATCACCGAGTTGCAGCCGTGCGCGATGTTGGCGAAGGGGCCGCCGTGGACAAAGGCTGGGGTGCCCTCCAGCGTCTGGACGAGGTTCGGCTTTATGGCTTGGGCCAGCAGCGCCGCCATCGCACCAGCGGCATTCAAATCGCGTGCCGTGACCGCGCGGCGGTCGGCGGTGTAGCCGACGATGATGCGCCCCAGCCGGGCTTCCAGGTCGGCGAGGTCGCTCGCCAGGCAAAGGATCGCCATCACCTCGGAAGCGACGGTGATGTCGAAACCGGATTCCCGCGGGTACCCGTTGGTGGCGCCACCAAGGGAGTGGACGATGTCGCGCAACGCGCGGTCGTTCATGTCGACGACCCGGCGCCAGCTGATACGGCGCACGTCCAGCCCCAGCGCGTTGCCCCAGTAGATGTGGTTGTCGATCATGGCGGTGAGCAGGTTGTGGGCACTGGTGATCGCGTGGAAATCGCCGGTGAAATGGAGGTTGATGTCCTCCATCGGCACGACCTGCGCATAGCCGCCTCCCGCTGCCCCGCCCTTAGTGCCGAAGCAGGGCCCTAGCGAGGGCTCGCGCAGGCACAGCGCGGTGCGCCGGCCGCTTCGCGAAAGGGCGTCGGCAAGTCCGACCGAGGTCGTGGTCTTGCCTTCACCCGCGGGCGTGGGATTGATCGCCGTGACCAGGATCAGCTTGCCGGTCGTATCCCGCTTCGGCAGCGCTTCGACTGCGATCTTCGCCTTGTGGTGGCCATAGGGTTCAACGGCTTGAGACGGGATGTCGAGCTTCGCCGCCACCTCTGCGATTGGGAGCAGGGTTGCGGCGCGGGAGATTTCGATGTCGGTCAGCATCGGTGCGGCTTAGGCGAGCGGGGTGCCGGCGGGAAGGGTGGTTGGACGGGCTCTGGTGCGGAGCGCCCGGCAGGCTGCCGATGTTCTGCTTGTGACCTCTTGGGCGGACGCGTAAGTTCCGGGTTCGTTCGCGTGAGGGGTTTGAGTTGATGGACGCTGTGGTTCTGCTGGTGATCGTGCTGGCGATGGTCGTGGGGCTCGCGCTCGGCTGGTTCCTTGGGCAGCGTGGGATCGCCGAGGCGCGGGGCGAGAGGGATCGGCGAGAGGCCGATTTCAAGGCGGCGATCGCGGATCTCGCGCTGGCAAGCGAACGTGCGAAAGAGGCGGGCGCCCTGCGCCAGGAAGTCGAGGGACTCCGTCGCGATCTCCAGACGGAGCGGGTCGAGCATGCCCGGTTGAAGGCCACTGCCGAAGCGTTCGACGAGCGCCTCCAGGAATTCAAGGACGCGCGCGAGGCGATGTCGGCGCAGTTCCGTGAGACTGCCCAGGTGATGCTCGACGGGGCGCAGCGGACCTTCCTGGAGCGGGCGAGCGAGCGGTTCCAGCAGGCGGGCGAAACCAACGAGATGAAGCTCAAGGCGCTGCTGGCACCTGTCGAGCAGACGCTCCAGCGCTATGAGCAGAACGTCAGCAAAGTCGAGGGCGAGCGCAAGGAGGCCTATGGCAATCTTGCGGGGCTGATGGAGGCGATGCGCATCGGGCAGGAGTCGGTGAAGAGCGAGGCGGCGAAGCTCGTCAACGCGCTGCGCTCCGCGCCCAAGGCGCGCGGGCGCTGGGGCGAACAGCAACTCCGCAACGTCCTGGAAACCTGCGGCCTCGCCGAACACACCGACTTCGCGATGGAGGTGAGCGTCGAGAGCGAGGGCGGGCGGCTTCGTCCGGACGCCATCGTCCGCGTTCCTGGCGGCAAGAGCCTGGTGATCGATGCCAAGGTGTCGCTCAACGCCTATCAGGACGCGCATGGCGCGCTCGACGAACGCGAACGCGCGACCCACATGCAAGCGCACGTGGTCTCGATGAAGACGCACATCACGCAGCTTGGGGCGAAGTCGTACCAGGCGCAGTTCGACGACACGCCCGACTATGTCATCATGTTCGTGCCGGGCGAGCACTTCCTCTCGGCGGCCCTGGAGCATGCGCCGGATCTATGGGACTTCGCCTTCGATCGTCGGGTGCTGATCGCCACCCCGACCAACCTGATCGCGATCGCCCGGACCGTGGCGGCAGTTTGGCGGCAGGAGAAGCTTGCTGGCGAAGCCCGCCAGATCGCGGAATTGGGCAAGGAGCTCCATACCCGCCTCTGCACCATGGGGGCCCATGTAGCGAAGCTCGGCAAGAACCTGGAGACCGCGACCAGCGCCTACAACGCCTTCGTCGGCAGCCTGGAGTCACAGGTGCTGACCTCCGCTAAGCGCTTCGAGACGCTCAACATCGATACCGCGGGCAAGTCGCTCGATCCGCTCCCGGTCGTGGAGCAGACGACCCGACCGCTGACCAAGCTGGCCGCGGTGTTGCCGGCGGCGGAACCCGAACCGGCCGAGTGACGCGCTCCCGACGTGCTGCGGGCGGTGGCCGTGGCACGTCGACAGGCGATCAGCAGGTCGGCGGCTGCTCCAGCCGATCCAGTACGGTGTAGGCCATCACGGCGGTTGCGACGGCGGCGTTGAGGCTGTCGGCCTTGCCGCGCATCGGGATCTTGACCAGCAGGTCGCATTCCGCCGCCATGAAGTCGGGCATTCCTTGGGCCTCGTTGCCCGTCAGCAGAAATGTCGGCGCCTGGTAGGCCGGCGTGCGGTAGTCATGCTGCGTGTCGAGGCTGAGCCCGACCAGTTGGCCGGGACCCGAGCGCAGCCAATCGCGGAACTCGTCCCATCGCGCACGCGCGAACGGCACGGTGAAGATCGCGCCCATGCTTGCCCGCACGGCTTCGACCGAAAAGGGGTCGACGCAGTCGTCGAGCAGGATCACGCCGCCTGCGCCGGTGGCATCCGCCGTTCGCAGGATCGTACCCAGGTTGCCCGGATCCCGGAGCCGCTCGGCCACGAGCCACAGGGGGGCGGTGTTGCGATCCAGTCGATCGAGCGCAGTGGGCAACTCGTCATAGACGCCAAGCACCGCACCCGGATTGTCCTTGCCCGAAAGCTTGGAAAGGATGTCGGCATTCGTTTCGATCGCCTCGCCGCCCGCAGCTTCACAGGCGGCGACCAATGGCCGAACCAGCGCATGGTCGGCACTCGCGCGCGTGTAGAACAGGTAGCGGGGCAGGTGGCCGGCTTCCCGCGCCTCCGTCAGGATGCGGAGCCCCTCGGCGAGGAAGAGCCCCTCGTCGCGGCGGTGCTTCTTGTCGCGAAGGGTGCGGACCCGCTTCACCAGCGGGTTCGAATAGGCGGTGATTTCTCTGGGCATGGCAGCAGGAGCGAGGATCAATCCTCGCCGAAACGATCCTCGACGAGGGCAACCATCTCGCCGACCACGCGATCGGCTTCCGGTCCAGTAGCGCTGATCACGATCGTGTCGCCCATTGCCGCACCCAGCATCATCAGGCCCATGATCGAGGTGGCGGTAACCTGCGAGCCGTCCTTTTCCACCGTGAGCGGGATCGGCTGGCTCGAGGCCAGGGTCACGAACTTCGCGCTGGCACGGGCATGCAGGCCGCGCCGGTTGGCGATGCGGACCTCACGGCGGACCTCACTCATGCAGCAGCCTCTCCCAGCACTTCCGAGGCGACCGAGATATACTTGCGCCCGGCGTCCCGCGCGGCCGCCACCGCCTCGACGACCTTCATCGTCTTGCGCGCACCGCCGAGGCGAATCAGCATCGGCAGGTTGATGCCGGCGATCACCTCGATCCGTCCCGTCTCCATCAGCGAAATGGCGAGGTTCGACGGGGTGCCGCCGAACAGGTCGGTCAGCACGATCACGCCGTTGCCGTCGTTCACTTCCTCGATGCCGTGCGCGATGTCCGCGCGGCGTTCTTCCATGTCGTCTTCCGGGCCGATGCAGACGGTTGCGATCCGTTCCTGCCGGCCGACGACATGCTCCATCGCGACGACGAACTCTTCTGCGAGCCGCCCGTGCGTCACGAGTACCAAGCCGATCATTTCTCTCGAGCCCCCGAGCGATTCATGGAGCCTGCGGTGCATCCTCCAGCGAGTTCTGGGGAATTGTTCCCAGATCGCGGTGGGTCACCGTGGGCGAAAATCCTGCGTCGCGCAACCATGACGCCATCCGTTCTGCGACGTGGACCGAACGGTGTCGCCCCCCGGTACACCCGAACGCGACCGTAACATAGGCCTTTCCTTCGGCCCGGTAGCGCGGGAGGAGGGTGCCCAGCAGCGTCTCGATCGCCTGCATCGCCGCTGGATAGGCAGGATCCTCCGCCACATAGGCGGCGACATCGGCGTCCTGTCCCGTTCCGGGGCGCAACTCCGGCACCCAATGGGGATTTTGCAGGAAGCGCATATCCAGGACGATGTCGGCGTTGCGCGGCAGTCCCCGTGCGAAACCAAACGAAAGCACCGACAGCGTCGGCTCGCCGTGGCCTGGGATCGAGTACGTTACGCGGACCTGCTGCGCCAGGTCGGCCGCGGACATGTCGGTGGTGTCGACGAGCTGGCTCGCCCAGCGGCGCAGTGGCGCCAGGAGCTCCCGCTCCCGCGCGATGCCGTCGCTGGCTGGCCGATCGAGCGCGAGCGGGTGCCGCCGCCGAGTCTCCGCGTAGCGCCGCTCCAGTTCGGTGCTGGCACAGTCGAGGAACAGCGTGCCGATGTCGCGGCCGCCCTCCTCGTTCAGGAGCTTGATGCGGCGGACGATGCTCTCCGCGTCGAAGCCGCGGGTGCGCGAACCGATGCCGATGGCCAGCGGCTGGCCACCCTCGCGGTGGGTGACCGGCTGTTCGGTCGCGAGGAGGCGATCGAGCAGCAGCAGCGGCAGGTTGTCGACCACTTCCCAGCCGAGATCCTCGAGTGTCTTGAGCACGGTCGACTTGCCCGCGCCGGACAGACCGGTGACGAGAAGAATGCGCTGGGGCTCGTTCCGCGCGCTCATGCAGCGCCCGCGAGCATGCGAAGGGCGAGTTCCACCTTGATCGGTGCCGAGGGCTCGAGAGCAGGAAGCGCCACGAGCGGGATCTCGATCCCGGCGATGCAGCGCTGCTCCGGGCGTTCCGGCAGCCGCTCTGGCGTGGGCTCGATGCGGACCATCATGGCGACGGGTACCTCGTTCCGGAAGGGCAAAGAGACAATGCCGATCCCGCGCACTTCGATCCGCCCCGCAATTCGTTCCGGTGCGCGACCCACCAGGCGGGATTCCTGCACCTCAAGCACCGTATAGTCGTCGCTGACCAGCTCGGCGCCGCGATCCACCAGCCGGAGCGTCAGGTCGGACTTGCCAGCGCCCGACTCTCCTTCGATCAGCACGCCACGGCCGTCGATTGCGACACAGCAGGCGTGGAGTGTCTCCGCAGCCGGCATCACGCCGCGACCTGCGGCAGGCGGACAACGAAGCGGGCACCACTCAGGCGGTCTTCTCGGGATTCGACGGCGATCATGCCTCCATGCCCTTCGACAATGGTGCGCGCGATGGCAAGGCCCAGGCCCGAGTGGGTGCCGAAAGCCTCGCTGGCCGGACGGACCGAGTGAAAGCGGCGGAAGATCGCGTCCCGTGCTTCCTCGGGTACGCCGGGACCCTCGTCCTCCACGCGAACCACGATCGAGCTGTCCTCGGCGACCGCCGACACGGTGACGAGTCCATCGTCCGGCGAAAAAGAGACGGCGTTGTCCAACAGGTTCTCGAACACTCGCTCCAGCCGCGAGCCTTCGCCGGAGACGAGCAAAGGCCCTTCGCTGAGCCGATCGAAGCGTACGCGTACGCCTCTGACCGGCTCGCGTTCTGCGCGCAGGCGAACCAGCGCCTCCAGCAGGGCCGCCACGTCGATCGGCTCGAACTTGGCGCGGCTCAACTGCGCGTCGAGGCGCGAAGCATCCGAGATGTCGCTGATCAGCCGGTCCAAGCGGTGCACATCGTCGCGCATGATCGCCATCAGCCGTTCCTGCAAGGCAGGGTCCTTGACGTGGTCGAGACTGTCCATCGCAGAGCGCAGCGAGGCGAGGGGGTTCTTGAGCTCGTGCGTCACATCTGCGGCGAAGGCTTCCGTCGCGTCGATCCGCGCGCGCAGGGCGCCGCTCATGTCGGAGATCGCGCGGGCCAGCATCCCGATCTCGTCTCGTCGGTAGGGCAGGCGGGGCACGACGACCTCGCGCGCCCGGCCCAGGCGGACGCGCACCGCCGCACGCGCGAGCAGCCGGAGCGGCTGCACGATCGTCCGCGCGAGGAACAGGGACAGCAGTATGGAGACGAGCGCCACTACCAGCAGGACGACGCTCAACCGCAGGCGTTCGGCGCGAACGGTCTGGACGATGTCGCGGGCGTCCACCGTCGAATGGAGCGTAGCCCCGGCCGCGAGTGGCGCCGCGGCGGTGATCACCGGCGAGCGATCCGGTGCGCGCCAGACGGTCGCGACGCCTCTTCCCGTGGCCGCTGCGCTGACTACCTCGGGCCATTTCAGCCCGTCCGACTTGCCGCGTTCGCGGTACAGCGGGGCACGGCGGGTGCCGGCGACGGTGTCGATCATCGCGTCGAGCAGCCGTGCGACATCTTGCTGCCACGGCTCCTTGTCGGGATCCCGCAGTCGGAAATTCTGCACGCCCGCCGCGCGACTGTCGAAGCGCTCGATGCCACCGGCGTCATACACGCGCAGTCGCGCACCCTGGGCGCGGGCCATTCGCAGCAGGAGCCGGGTACGAGCTTCCGGGTCCACCGCGCGCAGGGCCTCGCCGGTGAGCGCAATCTCCCGCTCGGCCTGGCTCACCCGCTCATCGAGGATGCGCGCGCGAAAGCTGTCCAGGTAGAAGAAGCCGCCGGCGACGAGCGCCAGGGCGAAGATGTTGACGAACAGGATGCGCGGCGTGAGCGAAACCCGCCCGGAGCGGCGGGAGCCCAGCGCCTGCTCCCTATTCCTCCGAGAAACGGTAGCCGGCGCCATAGAGCGTCTCGATGGCGTCGAACTCGGAGTCGACCTGCCGGAACTTGCGACGAATGCGCTTGATGTGGCTGTCGATCGTCCGGTCGTCGACATAGATGTCGTCTTGGTAGGCCGCGTCCATCAGCTGGTTGCGGGTCTTCACGATACCGGGACGCTGTGCCAGCGTCTCGAGGATCAGGAACTCCGTCACCGTGAGCGTCACCGGGCCGCCGTTCCAGGTAACCCGGTGGCGCGCCGGATCCATCGACAGACGCCCGCGGACAAGAACCGGCTGCGGGGGCTCCTCGCCCGAGCCGAGAGCGACCGCGGGCGCTTCGGCACGGCGGAGGATCGCGCGGATGCGGGCAATCAACAGCCGCTGGGAAAAGGGCTTGGCGATGTAGTCGTCGGCACCCATGGCGAGGCCGAGCGCCTCGTCGAGCTCGTCGTCCTTGGACGTCAGGAAGATCACCGGGATCTGGCTCTTCTCGCGCAGGCGCCGCAGCAGCTCGAGCCCGTCCATCTTGGGCATCTTGATGTCCAGCACGGCAAGGTCCGGCGGGTTGTCGATCAATGCCTTCAGCGCTGCCTCGCCGTCCGAATAGACGCGCGTCGAGAACCCGTCCGCTTGAAGGGCGATCGAGACCGAGGTCAGGATGTTGCGATCGTCATCGACGAGCGCGATCGTCGCCGTCATCGCCGATCCCTTGGTTTCGCTGCCATGCTCCGGCGGTATCCCAAAGAGGTGGGAGGCTCAACCTCAACGGCATCGTGACGCCGGCGCGTGCGCGGGGTCACCCCCGCGCCTTTGCAATGAAGGCATCGATGTTCCGCTCCAGCACCGTCATCGGCACGCCGCCGCCGGTGATCACCGCGTCGTTGAACCCGCGGAAGTCGAAGCGGTCGCCAAGCGCCTGCTGCGCCTTGCGCCGCAGCCGGTTGATCTCCGAATGCCCGACCTTGTAGCCGCAGGCCTGGCCGGGCCAGGAGCAATAGCGGTCCACTTCACCGCTTACCTCCTCCACGGTCGAGCCGTTGGTGGTGGCGAACCACTGGATCGCCTGCTCGCGCGTCCACCGCTTCGCGTGAAGGCCGCTGTCGACCACCAGACGACAGGCGCGGAAGGCGATCGACTGGAGATAGCCGAGCCGCCCCACGGGATCCTTCTCGTAGACACCCAGCTCGTCGCCAAGCTGCTCCCCGTAGAGCGCCCAGCCTTCGGAAAAGGCGTTGAACCCAAGCGGCGACCGAATGAGCGGCAAGCGGAACGTATATTCGCCCTGCCAGACGTGCCCGGGGATGGCTTCATGATAGGAAAGGGTGGGAAGCGCGTAGCGCGGCCAGATCTCCGTGGTGCGCAGGTTGATCCACAGCTTGCCCGGAACGCTGCCGTCGATCGAGCCCGGTCCGCCATAGGCACCCGGCGCGCCCGCTTCCTCCACCAGGGGGATACGGCGCACCTCGGCGCGACCCGGAACCAGCGTGTGGAACGCGCGCGGCATACGGGCCCGCATGTCCTGGATGCGATCCGTCAGCAGCGCGATGATCTGCTCGCGACCCTTGTCGTCGTTCGGAAACAGAAAGCGCGGGTCCTTGCCAAGCGCCGTCATCCGCTCGCCGACGGTGCCCTTGGTATAGCCGAGCGGCTTCAGGATCGTATCCATCTCCGCCTGAAGCCGCGCGAGTTCCTCGCGACCCATGGCGTGGACCTCGTCGGGCGTCATGTTGGTCGTCGTGGAGGCCCGGAGCGCCCAGGCGTAATAGGCGTCGCCGTTCGGAAGGTTCCAGGCTCCGGCGTCGCTGGTCGCCTTTGCCCGCTGTTCCTTCAGCGCCGCCTCCTGGCGAAGCAGCGCGGGTCGGACCTTCTGCTCCAACACCTGCGCGACAGCCTTGGCGTCCGTACCCGGGATCTTGGCGGTGCGGCTGGCGTAGCTTTTGTAGAGATCCCAGTCGGTCACCGCTCCGGCATGGCTCTTGCCAATCTGTGCCAGGGTCTTGTCGAGCAGGAAGTCGGGCGGGATCACGCCCAGCGCCGTCGCAGCGCGCAGGCGCTCGGTCTCGCCATCCAGCTGATCGGCATAAGCGTTAACCCGGGCGACGAATGCCTCTGCATCCGTCCGGGTCTCGATCTTGTGATCGCTGTCCAGGAAGCGCGGGGTGTCCAGATAAGCCCCGACGTTCTGCACGACCACGTAGGGCGTGTTTCGCCAGCCCCCGACCGCGACGTCGCCATAGGGTTGGGCGAAGCCTTCAAGCGCAGTCTCGAACGCGGTGCGGACGACGTCGACATCGGTGCGCGTGGCCGTAGAGAGCTGCGCCGTGTCGATTGCCTTCAGGCGACGCACATGATCCGTGAGGTGCTGGCGCAGCTTCGCCTGACCCGCAGGGGAGCGGTCGCCGAGCCGGGACTTGAGCGCGGCCCGCTTGCCCGTGTCGATCCCCAATCCCGATGCCGTTTCGGGCATATCCGCCAGCAATGATTCCGCGATCTGCGACAACAGCGCTTCCGCCGCGGCGTCGGCTCCCGTGGCGGCGAAAGCGGTCGCCGGCAGAGCCTGGGTCGCAGCGGCGGCCGCGCCGGCAGCCAGAAGTTCGCGGCGGGTCAGGGTCATGCGGGCTCCTCAAGGGCAGCTTCGGGGCAGCGACATCTGCCCCGGCTTGGAATTGAGCGGCTTTGCTAGCATGACGGCGCCATGAGGACAGCCCATCTCGCTCGCCACCTGGCGGCGCACCCATGATCCGCCGCGTGCTGTTCGGCGAGCATTCCACGCAAGCGCCGGCAATCGCCCACTTCATCGACCGTGCGCGGTTCGAGCCGAGCTTCGCGGACCTCGCTTCTGCGGACTTCGCAGGCTTCGACCTGGTGGTGCCGCTTAGCGTCGCGCAGATAGCGCAGGCACGCCCAGCGAACTTCGACGGTGTTCGCCGCGCGGTGCTGCCGAGTCCGGAGCTCGTGGCGCTGTGCGACGACAAGCTCGCATGCAACGAGTGGATGATCGAACAGGGCTTCGGAGAGAACGTCCCGGCGCTGCTGGACGACGAACCGGATTGTTTCCCCTATATCCGCAAGTCCCGTCACGGGAACTTCGGGGCAGGTTGCGTGATGGTGCGCGATGCCGCGGAGGCGGCGGCGATCGGCACCATCCCGGAAGACTCCTTCCATCAACGGGCCGTGCCCGGCGCCGACGAATATGTCCTGCACCTGCTGCGTATCGACGGGCATGTCCGTTTCCAGCTTTGCTACCGGTACGACATGGGAACGCCTCTGGCCGTGCGCGGCGGAGCTCAGGGAGCCAAGGCGGTTGTGCCTGCCGATCCCGGTGACGCGCTATCGCTCTGCTGTGCCGTTCTGGACGCGATGGAGTACGAGGGTACCTGCTGCTTCAACTACAAGCTGGAGGACGGGCGACCGCAGATCCTGGAGATCAACCCGCGCTTCGGCGGCTCGCTGGTCGGCGAAGTCAGCGCCTATCTCCAGGCGCACGTCGACGCGCTGGCGCCAATCGCCCCCTAGCGCGGCGGCATGACCTTGGTTACATGGGCCGCCAACCTTCGACTCCCGCAGGATCTGGCGCCCCCATGGACATCCCTCTCGGTCTCACCTTCGACGACGTTCTCCTGTACCCGGCGGAATCCGACGTTCTGCCCAGCCAGGCGGACACGCGGACGCAGGTGACCCGCGGCCTCGCGCTCAACATCCCCTTCCTGTCCTCGGCAATGGATACCGTTACCGAGGCGGACATGGCGATCGTGATGGCCCAGCTCGGCGGCATCGGCGTCCTTCATCGTAACCTCGACCTCGAGCAACAGGTCGCCGCGGTGCGCGCGGTCAAGCGCTTCGAATCGGGCATGGTGGTCAACCCGATCACCATCCTGGCGGATGCGCCGCTCGCGGAAGCTCGGACGCTGATGGAGCGCCATCGGATCAGCGGCATCCCGGTGACGGACACGACGGGCAAGCTGGTGGGCATCCTCACCCATCGCGACGTCCGGTTCGCCGAGAACCCGGCGCAGCCGATCTCCGAGCTGATGACGCGCGACAACCTCGCGACGGTCCCGGCCGGCGTCAGCCAGGAAGAAGCACGCCGCCTGCTCCACCAGCGTCGCATCGAGAAGCTGCTTGTGGTGGACGAGGCGTACCGCTGCGTCGGCCTCATCACCGTCAAGGACATTGAAAAGGCGGTCACCTATCCTTCGGCCACCAAGGACGCCGCCGGCCGGCTGTGCGTGGCAGCCGCAACCACCGTCGGCGACAAGGGCTATGAGCGTACCGCCGCCCTGGTGGACGCCGAGTGCGACCTCATCGTCATCGATACGGCGCACGGCCACAACCGCGAGGTCGCGCGCGCCGTCGAACGCGTGAAGAAGCTGTCGAACTCCGTCCAGGTGATCGCAGGCAATGTCGCCACGGCCGAGGCGACCCGTGCGCTGATCGATGCGGGCGCCGACGGGATCAAGGTCGGGATCGGCCCTGGCTCGATCTGCACCACCCGTGTGGTCGCGGGCATCGGTGTGCCGCAGCTGACCGCGGTGATGGAATCGGCCAAGGAAGCGCGCAAGTCGGGCGTGCCCGTGATCGCGGACGGCGGCATCCGCACGTCGGGCGACGTGGCCAAGGCGCTGGCTGCCGGCGCATCCGCGGTAATGATCGGATCGCTGCTCGCGGGCACCGAAGAGGCCCCGGGCGAGACGTTCCTGTACCAGGGCCGCGCCTACAAGTCGTATCGCGGCATGGGCTCGGTGGGCGCGATGGCGAAGGGATCGGCGGACCGCTATTTCCAGCAGGACATCAAGGATCAGCTGAAGCTGGTGCCCGAAGGCATCGAGGGCCAGGTACCCTACAAGGGTCCGGCGCGCGACGTGATCCACCAGTTGGTCGGCGGCGTGAAGGCGGCGATGGGCTACACGGGTTCGCACACGATCCCGGAGCTCCAGGAGCGCGCGCGCTTCGTTCGTATCACCGGCGCGGGTCTTCGCGAGAGCCATGTGCATGATGTGACGATCACGCGTGAAGCGCCCAACTATCCGACCCGCTGACCGCGCGACGAGGGTGCTGCCGTGACACCGGCTGCGCGGGCGCAGGCCGCAATCGACTTGCTGGATGCCGTGATAGAGGCGGCGCGTAGCGGGGGTGCGGCCGCCGACACGGTCGCCCAGCGCTTCTTTGCAGCCCGGCGCTACGCCGGATCGAAGGATCGGCGGGCGATCCGCGGGCTTGTCTACGAAGCGATCCGCAGCTTCGGGGAGCGGCCGGCGAGCGGTCGTGCGGCGGTGGTCGCGCTGGCGCGTGGTCGCCCGGAATTGGCGGAGTGCTTCGACGGTTCCGGCTACGGACCGGCTCCGATCCAGGCGGATGAACCCGAGGCGGAGGCGGCGCTTGCGCCTGCGTGGCTGATCGAGGCGTTCGCGGCTTCCGAACTCGACACGAACGAAGTCGCTGCGCTCCTGGAGCGGGCGCCCGTCGACGTGCGGGTCAACCGGCTGAAGGGGGATCGCGCATCGGTCCAGGCGGAGATCGGCGGCGAGCCATTGGCGTTTGCATCGGACGCGCTGAGGCTGGGGACAGACGCCCCGGTCGAGCCGTTGCCCGCATGGCGGGAAGGCCGCATCGAAGTGCAGGATGCGGGCAGCCAGATCGTCGGCAGCCTCGCAGGTGCGGAGCCCGGCATGTGCGTCGTGGATCTTTGCGCAGGAGGGGGCGGCAAGACCCTCTCCCTGGCCGCCGCCATGGAGAACCGCGGTCGGATCGTGGCGAGCGATACCGATCGCGCGCGGCTTTCCCGACTTCCCGAACGCGCCGCGCGAGCGGGTGTCACCGTCGCGGAAACCCGGCTGCTCGACCCCAAGCGCGAAGCCGAAGGGCTGGCAGACCTTCACGGAAGCGCCGATGTCGTGCTGGTCGACGCGCCTTGCTCGGCCACCGGGACCTGGCGACGCAATCCCGAGGCGAGATGGCGGCTGACGCCTGAGCGGCTTGCCCGCTTTGCCGAGGTACAGTCTCGGCTGCTCGACGTCGGGGCGGAGTCGGTACGCCCCGGCGGAGCCCTGACCTATGTCGTGTGTTCTCTGCTGGACGCAGAGGGACGGGACCAGGTCGCAGCCTTCCTGAGCCGGCACCCTGGCTGGTCGGCTGCGCCGATCGAAGCCGCCGTCGGGCGACGGCATGGCGACGGGCGCCGCCTGACGCCCGCGCACGATGGCACAGACGGCTTTTTTGTCGCGAGGCTGGTGCGCGCATGATAGCCGTGCACTCGTGACGCTAACGGAGAAGATCATGCGCCTCACCACTCTGACGGCGGCAGCTGCACTGGCGCTCGTCAGCATCTCCACGTCGCTGAGCGGCCAGCGTCCCGACGACCAGATCAACCCGCGGTCGATGGCGTTGCTGCAACAGGGGGAGGCCGCGCGCGCGGCCGGACAGTTGGATCGGGCAGCCGGTCTGATCGAAACCGCGCTGGTGGTCGATCCGCGCAACCGGCAGGCCTTCAACGTGCTGGCGGAGATCGCGCGGGCGCGTGGGCTGCCCGGGCAGTCGATCCGGCTCTACCGTGAGGCGTTGGCACTGGAGCCGACCGACCTGCGGGCGCTACGCGGGCAGGGTGAGGCGCTGGTCGCGAAGGGTGCCATGGTGAAGGCGCAGGAGAATCTGGCGAAGATCCGGAAGCTGTGCGGCAACGACTGCACGGACGCGACGGCCCTCGCCGCTGCGATCAGCAAGGGGCCGCCGGCCACCGCCACCGCGCAGCAGTCGGTCACGCCTGCCCAGGCACCGGCGGCGACACCCGCCAAGCCGTAAGACCGATCAACTCGCTGGCGCGTCGAGCGCCCGGGCCAGGGCAACGAACTCCTCCACCCGGACCGTCTCCGCACGCCGGGTGACGTCGATCCCGATGCGCTCGGCTGCGTCGAGTGCGCCGGCGACCGGCTTCAGGCTCTGCCGAAGCATTTTGCGACGCTGTCCGAATGCGGCGGCGGTGAGCCGCTCCAGCGTCGCCATTCGCACACCCTCCGGCATCTCGGCAGGAAGAATGTGCACCACGGCGGACATCACCTTGGGCGGCGGGGTAAAGGCAGAGCGATGCACCGGCATCGCGATACGCGCCGTCGATCGCCACTGCGCGAGGACCGCCAGTCGGCCATAAGCTTCCTCACCCGCCTGTGAGACGATGCGCTCGGCCACTTCCTTCTGGAACATCAGCGTCAGGCTCTGCCACCAAGGAGACCAATCGGAGGAGAGCCAGCCGATCAACAGCGCCGTGCCGACATTGTACGGCAGATTGGAGACGATATGCGGCCGGCCCTCAAACAGGGCGGGCGCGTCGATCTCCAGCGCGTCCCCCTCGATGAGCCGGAGCTTGCCCGGATAGGCTTCGGACAGTTCCCGAAGGGCGGGGATGCAGCGATGGTCGCGCTCGATCGCCGTCACCTTTGCTCCGGCAGCGAGCAGAGCGCGCGTCAGCCCGCCTGGCCCAGGCCCGACTTCGAGCACTTCCTGCCCGGCAAGATCGCCCGGCACACGAGCGATCCGGGCCAGAAGCTGCCCGTCGAATAGGAAGTTCTGGCCGAGCGCCTTGCTTGCGCTCAGACCGTGGCGGCGGATCACCTCCCGCAGCGGGGGCAGCGTGTCCATGGATGCTACTGGCAGGCGCTGGTGCGCCGCACGGCTGCGGCCTGTGCAGCCATGCGGATCGCCGCGATCATCGCTCCGGGTTCCGCCTCGTTGCGTCCGGCGATCCCGAACGCCGTGCCGTGATCCGGCGACGTGCGTACGATGGGCAAGCCCAGGGTCATGTTCACGCCCTCGTCGAAGTGGAGGGTCTTGATCGGGATCAGCGCCTGGTCGTGATAGAGGCACAGCGCCACGTCGTAGAGTGCGCGCGCACGCGGGTGGAACATCGTATCCGCTGCATACGGCCCTACCGCGTCGATGCCTTCTGCCTGAAGCTGTTCGATGGCGGGAATCAGGAAGTCGATCTCCTCACTCCCGATCGCGCCGCCTTCGCCGGCATGCGGATTGAACCCGGCGAAGGCCAGGCGCGGCTTCAGGATGCCGAAGTTCCGCTGGAGGCCACGAGCCGTGGCGCGCGCCTTGGCGACGATCAACTCGATGCTGATCGTGCTCGCAACACTCCGCAGCGGGATGTGCGTGGTGATCGGAACTACCCGGAGGGTAGGGCCGGCGAGCATCATCACTGCGTTCTCATGCGCGACGCCGCACCGCTCCGCCACGAACTCCGTCTGGCCGGGATAGGTGAACCCGATGTCGTACAGCTGCTTTTTGGAAACCGGCCCGGTGATCACCGCGCTGGCGGCTCCCGATCGGGCGAGGCCGGCCGCCAGCTCCAGCGATTGAAGCGCGCACCGTGCACCGTCGATGTCGGGCGCCCCGGGAACGACCTCGCCAGCATCCGCCGCCGCGATCACCGGAAGCCCGTTGCCGAACGCGGCTGTCGCCTCATGCGGATCGCTGATGGCGACGACGGGACCATCCCAGACCTGCGACACCGCGCGCGGATCGCCGACCGCGAAGAACGGCGGGAGCATATGCGGCGCCCGCGCGCTCCATGCCTTGGCAATGATCTCCGGCCCGATCCCAGCCGGATCGCCCATTGAGACGGCCAGCGGGGGAAGCTCGGGCGGCCGCTGGCTGGAAGGCATCGCGCTAGGGATCAGCGATACTCCACGATGGCGTCGCGACGCAGGTCGCGCAGCATGCGCTGAGCACGCAGGTTCACGCGCTCCTGCTCGACTTGCTGCTGCACCGCCTCGGCGGACGGCAGGCTCGCTGTGCGGCTATCGTCGCGGCCGCACAGCACCAGCACCCGCACGCCTTCCGTCGGGCTGCCGAACGGCTGGGTGGCCTCGCCCACCTGCAGCTTCACCATCAGATCCTGGAGCGCCGGGGGCAGGTCCCGGACGCGGACCGAGTCGTTGTCGACCACTTCCACACCGAGGTCGCTCGCCACCTTGCTGACTTCGCCGCAGCCGCGGATCTTGCTGGTCGCCTCTGCGAACTGCGCGGCGAGCTTCGTCGCCTGTGCCTGGCTCGTGCCCGCGGGAAAGTTCTTGGTGAGCTGGCGCAGGCTGAGCCGCGCATCGCGCGGGTCGGCCATCAGCACCTGACGCTTGTCGGTCAGATACAGGATCGAGAAGCCGCCCGGCGTCTGGATCGGACCTGCGATCTGGCCCACTTCCATCCCCTGCGCTGCCTGCGCGAGCGGCGCCGGCAGGGTGGCAAGGCGGATCCAGCCCAGGTCTCCCTGCACCGCACGCGTCGACGCCTCGGAGAAGTTCGAGGCGAAATACTCGAACGGCGCACCCTTGCGGATCTGCTCGATGATCTTGCGGCTCGCGTCGATCACCTCAGCCTCTCGATCCGGCGTGGCGGAGAGATAGATTTCCTTCAGGTGATACTCGTCCGTGCCCTTGGCGGCCTCCAGACGGTCGAGGATGGCCTTCACCTCTTCGTCGCCGACGTTGATGAAGGGCTCCACGCGGCTGCGCAGGAGACGGCTCCAGGCAAGCTCCCCCTCGATCTGGCGCTTCATCGACTTTTCCGACGAACCGACCTGGCGCAGGTAGGCGCGCATCTGGTCCGGCGTCCGCTTGAAGTTGCGTGACACCCGGGCAAAGCCCTGGTCGATCTCCGTCGTCGTGACGGTGATGTCGTTGCTCTTGGCTTCCTGTATCTGCAGCGTCTCGTCGATCAGCTGGCGGACGATCTGCAAGCGCAGCTGGTCACGATCCTCCGGGCTCAGCTTGATGTTGTTGAGCGCCACGACGAGCGCGATGCGCTGGTCGACGTCGGTCCCGGTCAGCACCGCGTTGTTGACGATCGCCGTCGCCTTGCGGACGTTCGGATCCTGCTTGCCGAAGATGGTCGGATTCTGTGGGAGATTGAGGTTCGCCGCGGGGCTTGCCTGGTCGTCGGGCACGACCTGCGCCGACAGGGTCGATGCGGTCGCCGCACCGGCGAGCAGCAGCAGCGTGGCGGCATTCCGGAAGCGGCGCCCGTTCACGAAATTCTTGATCACCTGGTGTTCAACCTCATCAACCATCCGGCGCGACAGGGGCACAATCCAGCGCTCACCTTGCCCGCACGTCCCTGAACAGGGGCTTAGCGGCCCAGGTTCTTGAATGCCAGCGTCAGCAAGTAGCTGTTGCCGCCGCGCGCGTCGCCGTTGTCCTGATAGTCCCGCTTCCAGGTGGCGCCCAGCCGCAGGCAGTCGTCTTCATAGGTGACGCCGATCCGGTGCCGGATTGGATCGAAGCCGTCCGCGGCGGAGAGGACGTCCTCGCTGCGGTCGGTAAGATCGACGGTCGCGGAGCCGAACACGGACCAGAAGCGTGCAAACTGCACCCGGGCGCCCACGCGGGCCTCCTCGCGGTCCAGCAGGTCCTCGACCGCATCGATATCGCGGTTCAGCCGGAGATAGCCCAGCAGGAGGTACGTCTTGCGCGATCCGATCGTCGCGTCGACTTCGTTGCGGCGCACGGCCAGCCCGTCCTTGTCGAGGCGATAGCGGTGGGTGAACTGCACGAAGTCGCGGAAACGGACCTCGGTGCGTCCGACGATATCGGACAGGCGATCGTCCAGCCCTGTGCCATCCGGAAGGATCGTCTCGCGGTTCGAGAGGCGATAGCTTTGCCCCACGGTCGCGTTGATCTCCACGCCCGGCAGGTTGAGCGCGTAGTCGATGCCGTAGGTAAACCGCGTCGAGTCCTCGAACCGGTCGTAGCCGGGGAAGCGATTGAGCGCGAAGAGATTGGAGTCCTCGAGATCGACCGCCCGTGCGTCTTCGTTCGGAACCGAAAGGTTGGCGACATGCGGCGACACGACCGCCTGCAGTCGCGGCGTGATACGCTGGGTGCCGCCGAAGACCTCTCCCACGAAGGGCCATTGCACGTCGATGGCGACGGCGCCGATCGCGCGCGTGCTGACGCCCTCATTGCCGCGGTAGCTGGCGAGGATCGTCTCCAGCGTATCGTTCGCGTTGTAGATGTCCCCGCGGGCATAGGCGGTCAACGTTACCTGCTGCCCCCAGTCCGTGATGCGCCGCAGATCCCACTGCGCGGATGCAAAGGCGCGCTGCGTATCCTGGCCCTCCTGGCGGAACAGCGCGAGTGAGTTCGCCTGGAGCTGCAGGACGCCCCCGGCGATCCCTTCGATCCGCCGCCGGTAGTCGATCGCGGGAAGGGCGATCGGCTGCATCTTCTGGTTGTCGCCGGTCCGCATCGTCTGCACCGCCCAGCCATCGATTGAGAGGTAGCTATCCTCGTCGATCCGCTCGACCTTCAGGTTGTTGCGGAGCCGGTCTTCGCGGGAGATGTCGTACCGACGCAGGAACGTGTCGTCGGTCTGAAGGCGCAGAGACCCGCTTACGCTCCAGTTGGGGTCGAGCTGGAACCTGCCTACCGCGTCGATATAGCCGCGAAAGGAGCGCTCGCTGTTCACCGTCTCCCCGCTGTCCAGAACCTCGTCGCTCCGGCGACTGTAGGTTCCGTAACCGATCACACGCAGCGCGCCGGTTTCGGTGAGCTGCCGGTATTCCGCCTCCAGCATCGGCAGAACCGACGTGAAGATGTGTGGCGTGATGGTGAGGTCGCGGTTCGGCGCGAGTGCGAAGTAATAGGGGACTGCCACCTCGACCCCGTTCACCCGGTCGATCCGGAACGATGGGGTGAGCACGCCGCCCGCGCTGCCGCCACCTACCGAATGGCTGAACGCGGGGAGGGGAATGCCCGGCAGACTGAACAGCTTCAGCTGCGCGCCGGAGTAGCGGATGCGATGATCCGTCGGATTGTAGGTCACCCGGACGGCGGTGATCTGCCACGAGGGTTGCTTGGGGCAGCCTTCGGTATCTGTCACGGCACACGGGCTGTAGGCGGCCTGCTCGACCTGGATCACGCCGCCGGCGTCGCGGCTGCCGCGCTGGGCGGCGATCCGGCCGCCCTCGTCCAGCACGACCAGCATGTTCTGGATCAGGCCATCCTTCAACGAGTCGGTCAGCTCGATGCGATCGCCATAGGCCGTATCACCCTCCGGGTTCGTGACCGCGATGTTCCCCTCGGCCACGACCTGGCCCGACTTGCGGTTCCAGCTGACACGGTCGGCACGCAGCCGGTCGCCTTCGCGGAACATCCGCACGTCGCCGGTCGCCGTGACCACATCGGCCTCGGTGTCATAGTCGAGCCGGTCCGCGGTGAAGCGGATTTCATCCTCGGAGGCTGGCGCTGCTGCGGCTTCGGGCGGCGGCGGTGGCACCGGCCGGTCCTGAAGATCCTGCGCCATGGCGGAGGCGCCGCCGAACGCCAGCCAGAACTGCACCGCGCCGGACAGGAGGAGGACGCTACGCTTCACCTAGAACTACTCTCCATGCGGCGGCCGCGGCTCGCGGGGCGATCCATGAACCGGCCCTATCGCATCCGCTTTCGGGAACCGCAATCGCCCTCCAGTCGCTTTGCGTGCGTGCCGAGCCTGGCCTAAGGGTGCGGCTCGCCGTCCGGCGCCCGATTCCACCACAGGGACATTATCGATGCAGATCCGTTTCATCTCCTCGCGGCCCGCAGATGCTGCGGCGCTGGTGCTGCCGGTCGGGAAAGCAGGCATTGCTTCGCTCGGCGACGCGGGCCTGGAAAGCGCCACGGCTGCACTGGTGCGGGGAGCGGCCGAGGGCGCCCGGTTCGATGGGGAATCCGGCACGATCGCCGAGATCTTCGTGCCGCAGGGGAACGGGGCTGCGCGCGTGATCCTGCTCGGCACCGGCAGCGGCACCGAACAGGACCTGGAGCGCGCCGGCGGCGCCTTGACCGCGCGCTTCCTGACCGCCGGCATCCCTGCGCTGGTGATCGACCTCTCGACGCTCTCGGCGACGGCCGGCGCCACCGCCGTTGCGCGGCTGCTCGCCGCAGCCGAGCAGCGGAGCTGGCGCCATGACGTCTATCGGACCCGCATGCCGGCAAGCGCGCGCGCGACGCTGGAGCGGATCGAGGTGGTGGGCGCGCCGGAAGGGATCGACGCTGCCTGGACCGATGCCAAGGCCCTGACGGATGGCCTGGCGCTCACGCGCACCCTGGTGAGCGAGCCGCCGAACGTGCTGTACCCGGAGAGCTTCGTCGAGCGCTGCCGTCATCTCGAGGAGCTCGGCATCGAGATCACCGTGCTGGATGAAGCCGCGATGCGGGAGCTGGGCATGGGCGCGCTGCTCGGCGTGAGCCAGGGCTCCGTGCGCGAGGCGCAGTTGCTGGCGATGCGCTGGAACGGAAAGGGCGAGGGCGACGTCGATGTCGCATTCGTCGGCAAGGGCGTGACCTTCGACACCGGCGGCATCTCGCTGAAGCCGGGTGCCGGCATGGAAGACATGAAGTGGGACATGGGCGGCGCGGGTGCCGTGGCAGGCGCCATGAAGGCGCTGGCGCTGCGCAAGGCGAAGGCCAACGTCATCGGCGTGTGCGGCCTGGTCGAGAACATGCCCGACGGCAACGCCCAGCGCCCCGGCGACATCGTCACCTCCATGTCCGGCCAGACGATCGAGGTTCTCAACACCGACGCGGAAGGCCGCCTGGTGCTGTGCGACGCCATCACCTGGGTGCAGCGCACGCACAAGCCGAAGACGATCGTCGACCTGGCGACGCTGACCGGGGCGATGATCATCGCGCTGGGCAACGAGCATGGCGGCCTGTTCGCCAACGACGACTCGCTCGCCGACGAGCTGCTGGCCGCCGGCAAGGCGACGGGCGACAAGCTGTGGCGCTTCCCGCTTTCGCCGGCCTATGACAAGCTGATCGACTCGCCGATTGCCGACATGAAGAACATCGGCGGCCGGGGCGCTGGCTCGATCACCGCCGCCCAGTTCATCGGCCGGTTCGTCGAGCCGGAGGTCCGCTGGGCCCACCTCGACATCGCGGGCATGGTCTGGGCCGACAAGCCCGGCGTGGCCTGGGACAAGGGTGCGACCGGATTTGGCGTCCGCGTGCTCGACCGCTTCGTACGCGACCAGTTCGAAGGCTGATCGCGACGCGCCACCGCCATGCAGGTCGACTTCTACCATCTTACCCAGCTTCCGCTCGAGCGTGCGTTGCCGCGCATCGCCGAGCGGGTGGTGGCGGGGGGCGGTCGCCTGCTGGTGGTGGCCGAGCATGAAGAGGCGCGGCAGGCGCTGGACCGCTGCCTGTGGGCCTATGCGGCCGAAAGCTTCTTGCCGCACGCACAGGCGGGTGGCCCCGGCGACGCTCGCCAGCCGGTGCTGATTGCGGGCGACATCCAGCCCACGAACGGCGCCCGCAACATCGCGCTTGCGGACCGCCTATGGCGCGACGGCGCGCTGGCGTTCGAGCGAGCCTTCCACTTCTTCGACGACGAACGGATCGTGGAGGCCCGCCAGGCATGGCGCACGCTTGCCGACCGGACTGACGTTTCGCGCCGGTACTGGAAGCAGGGCGAGAGCGGCCGCTGGGAACAGGCGGCCTGACCTGCTCCCGGGGTGCTCCGGCTTGCATCAAAGCGGCATGAAGACTAGGGAGCCGCGACTTTTCAACAAGCCATCATCTCAAGGAGCCGTACGGCCATGGCCGCGACCCGCACGTTTTCGATCATCAAGCCCGACGCAACCCGCCGCAACCTGACGGGCGCCGTCACCAAGATGCTGGAGGAAGCCGGCCTGCGCGTCGTCGCGTCCAAGCGCATCCAGATGACCAAGGAACAGGCCGAGGGCTTCTACGCGGTGCACAGCGAGCGCCCGTTCTTCAACGACCTGGTCTCCTTCATGATCTCCGGCCCGGTGGTCGTGCAGGTGCTCGAGGGCGAGGACGCCGTGAAGCGCAACCGCGACATCATGGGCGCGACCAACCCTGCGAACGCCGAGCCGGGCACGATCCGCAAGGAGCTCGCCGAGTCGATTGAAGCGAACTCGGTCCATGGCTCGGATTCGGAAGAGAACGCCGCGATCGAGATCGCCTACTTCTTCAAGCCGGAAGAAATCGTCGGCTGATCGGGACGTCGCCCGCATGGGCGGCGATCCAGCGGAATTGAGGGCGCGGCTCCGAACGGAGCTGCGCCCTATTTCTTTGTGGGAATGGCCAGGCGGCGCCGTTCCGCCGTCCAAAGCCGGTCGAGCAGCGCAGCCGAGTTGCTCCCAGGATGCCGCTGCTTCAGCGCCACCCCCTGCAGCTTCAGCGTCCTGCCACCGAGCAGGCGCCCCTCCGTCGCGAAAACCAGCTCATAGATGGCGCTGTCCTCGCGCTGGACGTCTGCGTCCCAATAGTGGCTGTCGATGCGGATGGGCAGGCGCCCCTGGATGGTATCGGCGCCGCCATCGGTGAGCTTGAGCACCGGCTCCGCGATCCAGTCCGCGTCTATCCGGGTATCCAGCACGCCGTCCTTCGACGGCACTTTGAGCGAAGGCGGGAATTGCACCTCGATCCGCTCGATCCTGTGGTTCTTATCGCTCAGTTCCAGGCTGCTTCCGTCGCTTCCCGGCGTTCCGACAAGCGTCACGAGGCGGGCGACATGTGCCTGAGCATCCGCTTTCGCGCCCTCGCGTGCTGCCTCTTCCTCCCGCTGGATCTGGCTGTCCTTGCGCAGCGACACGTTGTTCCAGAGCGTCAGCGCCGAAATGACCAGCGCCACGACGCCGACGATCTCCGCCAGCGTCAACCAGCGCCAGCGCTTGCGCGGCTTCTCGCTCATCCCAGTTCGCTCATCGTCCGCCGGCCTCCAGCAGTGCCTGGGGCGCAGACAGCTCCCAGCCCCGCGCAATCGCGTCGCCGATCACCGTCCAATCGGCATCCTCGCTGATTGTGAGCGTGCGCCAGCCGCTCTCGCTGCGGGTCGCCAGCGCGCCGTCGCCGGTAATCCGCGCAAAGACAGTCCTGTCGACAGAGAAGCTCGACGTGTCGCCTTCGTTTTCCTCCTCCGCTTCGGGAAGGGCGAGCGCGACGCTGCGGACGCGGGCAAGGGGGGTGTCGGCCATGCTGCGTACGAACTCCGCCAGGATCCGTGGGTACAGTCGATGTTCCTCTACCAGCACCCGTGCGGCAAGTGCCTCGGCAGTATCGCCGAGGTGGACGGGTACTTCGGCCTGACCAAGCACGGTGCCGGCATCGAGCTCCTCGGTGACCAGGTGCACCGAGCAGCCGGCAACCGCGTCGCCCGCGTCGATCGCGCGGGCGTGCGTGTCGAGCCCCTTGTACTTCGGCAGCAGCGAGGGGTGGATGTTGAGGATGCGTCCCGCCCAACGCTCCACGAACGCCGGGGACAGGAGGCGCATATAGCCGGCCAGCGCGATCAACTCGACGCCGGCGCTCCGAAGTGCGGCGTCGATGCGGGCTTCGTATTCGGCCTTCGGCATCCCCTTCGGGCTCTGCGCGAAGGTCGCCACGCCCTGTCCGGCCGCCCAGGCGAGGCCGGCCGCTTCGGGTTTGTCGCTCAACACCAGCGCGACTTCGAACGGGCAATCCCGGGCGCGGGCCGCCTCTACCAGCGCCGCCATGTTCGAGCCGCGGCCCGAAATGAGGATGCCGAGCTTGCGGCGGACGTTCTCAGCCAAGGTGGGTCGCCGTCCACGCACTGCGCCCGCTCCAGGTGCCGGCGCTTCCGACCACGGTGCAACCACAGTCACCCGCTTCGACCGTGCCGATGCGGAAGACCTGCTCGCCCGCCTCTTCCAGCGCCGCTGCGACACCGTCCGCCTCTTGCGCTGCGACGAGCACCGCCATGCCGATGCCGCAGTTGAAGGTCCGCGCCATCTCTTCCGGCTCGATCGCGCCTTGCGCTTGAAGGAACGCCATCAGGCGCGGCTGTTCCCAGGCATCGGCGTCGACGCGGGCGTGGCAGCCGTCGGGCAGCACGCGCGGAATGTTCTCGAGCAGGCCGCCGCCGGTGATGTGGGCCAGGCCGTGGATGCGCTCCTCGCGCAGCAGCGGCAGCAGGCTCTTCACGTAGATTTTGGTCGGCGCCATCAATGCGTCGATGAGGAGGCGGTCTTGGTCGAAGAGGGCAGGCCGATCGAGTTTCCAGCCCTTGTCCGCAGCCAACCGGCGAACCAGCGAGAAGCCGTTCGAGTGAACGCCGGAGGAGGCGAGCCCGAGGATCACGTCGCCGACCTGGACACGACCCTTGGTAAGCAACTGCTCGCGCTCGACCGCACCGACGCAGAAGCCCGCGAGATCATAATCGCCTGCCGCATACATGCCCGGCATCTCGGCCGTCTCGCCGCCGATCAGCGCGCAGCCTGCCTGGCGACAGCCTTCTGCGATCGAGGCGATCACGCGCTCGGCAACCTCGGGCTCCAGCTTGCCGCTGGCGTAGTAGTCGAGGAAGAACAGCGGCTCGGCGCCCTGGACGATCAGGTCGTTGGCGCACATCGCCACCAGGTCGATGCCGACGCCATCATGGGCGTTGTGCTCGATCGCGAGCTTCAGCTTCGTGCCGACACCATCGTTCGCTGCCACGAGGAGCGGATCCTTGAACCCGGCCGCCTTGGGATCGAAGATGCCGCCGAACCCGCCCAGGTCGGCGTCCGCCCCGCTGCGGCGGGTCGAGCGCGCCAGCGGCGCGATGGCCCGTACCAGGGCATTGCCCGCGGCGATCGAAACGCCGGCTCCGGCGTAGGTATAGGGCGTCGCGCCCGCATCTTCGGTGCTCATGGGCGACCGACTAGCCATATCCTGCTTGGATTTCCACGCCCGCTTCGTCAAAAGGCGGCCGATGCCTTGCTTGCGCTTTTCCCGAACTCTGCGTGCCGGCCTGTTGGTGGCGCTGCTTGCTACCGGCGGTACTGTGATCGCGCAGATCGAGGACAGCGGCCGTGGCGTCGCGCCGATCGCAAGTTCCGGTAGTTTCGAGGTTTCCGGCGTCTCCGTCGATGTAGCTGGCCCCAATGCCGAAGCCGCGAGAACCGCAGGCTGGCGGCTAGCGCAGCGTAAGGGCTGGGACATGCTGTCACGGCGCCTGACGGGTCGTCCGGGCTCGCTTTCCGATTCGGCGCTCGACTCGCTGGTGAGCGGGATCGTCATCGAGAATGAGCAGATCGGACCGAACCGCTACGTTGCAAAGCTCGGCGTGCTGTTCAATCGTGGGCGCGCGGGCTCGATCCTGGGCGTCGCCGGGGAGACGCTCCGCTCGCCCGCGTTGCTGGTCGTGCCGCTCCAGGAATCCGGGGGCGCGGCGACGGTGTTCGAGCGCGCGACGCCCTGGCAGGAGGCCTGGGCGCGCTTTCGCACGGGCAACAGCGTCATCGACTATGTCCGGCTGACCGGCACCGGCCCCGACGCGTTGCTGGTGAACGGCGGCCAGGTAAGCCGCCGCGGCCGTGGGTGGTGGCGCACCATCCTCGATCAATATGGCGCAGCCGACGTCCTGATCCCGCAGGTGAAGCTGCGGCGCCAGTGGCCGGGCGGTCCGGTGATCGCCGACTTCTCCGCAGGCTATGGTCCCGACCATCATGTGCTCACCCGGTTCACCCTTCGGGTCGAGCGGACCGACGCGCTGCCCGCGCTGCTGGATGAGGGCGTCCGCCGGATCGATGCGGCCTATCAGCAGGCGCTCCGCCAAGGCACCTTGCGCACCGATGCAGCGCTGAGCGCACCGCCGCCGGGCCAACCAACTCCGACCGTGAACATACCCGCGCAAGGGGCGGCTGACCTGGGACCGGAGGTCGCCACGACCACGTCGGAGGGTCGCACGACGCTTTCGATTCAGTTCGATACGCCCGGCGTCGCTGCGCTCGCATCCTCGGAAGCTTCGGTCCGCGCGATCGCCGGCGTCCGTTCCGCAGTCACCACCAGTCTCGCGCTGGGTGGCGTGTCCGTCATGCGCGTCGTCTTTGACGGCGATCCCGCCGTGCTTTCAGCAGCCTTGCAGGCGCGCGGCTGGCAGGTGACGCAGGGCGGCGGCGTGCTGCGCATCCGTCGAGCCGCCGGCACCCCTTCGCCCACTCCCTCGGCCGCACCGGCGGCACCGACCGGCGGATGATGCAACTCGACCTGCCGCTGGGTCAGCCGGTGGGCGCGCGGGCGGACGAGTTTCTGGTGAGCGACATCAACGCGCACGCCGTCCAGCACCTGGAACATTGGGGCACCTGGCCCGTGATGGCCGCGCTGTTGGTCGGCCCCCGCAAGTCCGGTCGCTCCTTGCTGTCCCGGCTCTTCGCGTTGCGCACTGGCGGGGCCGTCATCGATGATGCCGAACGCCAGAGCGAGGTCGACATCTTTCATGCGTGGAACCGTGCGCAGGCCGAACGACGACCGTTGCTGGTCGTCGCGGACGCGCCGCCCCCCGCCTGGGACGTTCGCCTCCCGGATCTCCGGTCGCGGATCGGCGCAACACCGGTGTTGACGCTGGGGCTCCCCGATGCGCGGCTCATAGCCTCGCTGCTCGACTATCTGTTCGAGCGGCGGGAGCTCGTCGCAGGACCGGGATTGATCGACTGGATCACGCGCCGGGTGGAACGGAGCTACATCAGCATCCTCGGCGTTGTCGAAGCGCTGGAGGAAGATGCGATGGTGCGCCAGAACCGTCGCCTTTCCATCACGACCGCGCGGCCAGTCCTGACGAATGCGGGACTGGTTCCGAACGCGCCGCCAGCAGGCGTGGAACAAGAGGGAGCTTGAAGGTGACGGAAACCGGCCAAGGATATTTCAATCGCGAACTCTCCTGGCTGGCGTTCAATCGGCGGGTGCTGGAGGAGGCCTGCAACCCGGCGCATCCGCTGCTCGAACGGCTGCGGTTCCTCTCGATCTCCGCGAGCAACCTGGACGAGTTCTTCATGGTGCGCGTTGCCGGCCTGAAGGGCCAGGTGATGCAGGGCGTCGAACTCAAGTCCATCGACGGCCTCACGCCCGCGCAACAGCTTGCCGCGATCGTCGAGGATGCGGCAGCACTGGTGGCGAGCCAGCAGCGGATCTGGGATGATCTTGCGGAAGCGCTAGGGGAGGCGGGCATCTTCGTCCTCGAAAGCGACGCCATCGCAGGGGAGGCAGAGGCGTGGCTCCGCCGCCATTTCCAGGAACAGCTGTTTCCGATGATCACGCCTCAGGCGTTGGATCCGGCCCACCCGTTCCCGTTCATCCCGAACCAGGGTTTGAGCGTGATCTTCGACCTCGTCCGCATTGCCGATGGCGTGCGTGTGCGGGAACTGGTTCTTCTGCCGGCGGCGGCTCCGCGCTTCGTCCGTCTGCCCGGCACGCCCGCCCGATACGTCGCGATAGAAACGCTGATCAAGCGCTTCTCTTCGCTGCTTTTTCCTGGGTACGAAGTTCGCGCCTCCGCCGACTTCCGCGTGCTGCGCGACAGCGATATCGAGCTGGAGGAAGAGGCGGAGGATCTGGTTCTCTACTTCCGCTCCGCGATCAAGCGGCGTCGGCGCGGACGTGTCATCCGGCTTGAGGTCGAAAGCGGCATCAGCGACGGCCTGCTCAGCGTCCTGAAGGAGGAACTCGGCGGCAGCGATGCGCTGCTCATTGAGAAGAGTGGCTTTCTGGGCCTCGGCGATCTCTCACTCCTGGTCGAGGAGGATCGCCCGGAGCTCAAGTTTCCGCCGTTCAGTCCGCGGTTTCCTGAGCGTATCCGCGAGTTCGGCGGAGACTGTTTCGCGGCGATCCGGGCGAAGGACATCGTCGTCCATCATCCTTACGAGACCTTCGATGTGGTTCTCGCCTTTCTGAAGCAGGCGGCTGCCGACCCGGACGTCCTCGCGATCAAGCAGACGCTGTATCGGGCAGGCAAGCAATCTGCCGTCGTCAGCGCCCTGATCGCGGCGGCGGAGGCGGGCAAGTCCGTGACCGCGGTGGTGGAACTCAAGGCGCGGTTCGACGAGGAGCAGAACCTCTATTGGGCCTCGGCGCTCGAGCGCGCTGGCGTCCAGGTCGTCTACGGCTTCATCGACTGGAAGACGCACGCAAAGATCTCGATGGTCGTGCGGCGCGAGGACGGCGGGGTGCGGACTTACTGCCATTTCGGCACCGGCAACTATCATCCGGTCACCGCGCGCATCTACACGGATCTGAGCTTCTTCACGGCGGATCCAATGATCGGGCGCGATGCCGTGCAGGTGTTCAACTATATCACCGGCTATGTGGAGCCTGCGCATCTGGAGCGGCTCGCGATCTCGCCGCGCAACCTGCGCGACCGCCTCATCGAGCTGATCGAGGAAGAGATCTGCCACGCGAAGGCGGGTCGGGAGGGGGCGATCTGGGCGAAGATGAACTCGCTGGTCGATCCGAGGGTGATCGACAAACTGTACGAGGCGAGTTGCGCCGGGGTGCAGATCGAGTTGGTGATCCGCGGCATCTGCTGCCTGCGGCCGCGCGTGCCGGGCATGTCGGAGAATATCCGCGTCAAGTCGATTGTCGGACGTTTTCTCGAGCACAGCCGCATCTGGGCCTTCGGCAACGGCAGCGCCCTGCCGAACGACGAGGCGCTGCTGTTCATCTCGTCGGCCGACTGGATGCCGCGCAATTTCGATCGGCGGGTGGAATATCTGCTGCCGATCACCAACCCCACCGTGCACGAGCAGGTGCTCGATCAGGTGCTGCTCGCCAACCTGATCGACGAGGAGCAGAGCTGGGAACTGGGGCCGGACGGCAGCTACAAGCGGGTGGAAGTGGATGGCCCGGGCTTCAACCTGCATCGCTATTTCATGACCAATCCTTCGCTGTCCGGACGTGGCGCGGCGCTCGACGATACCATGCCCCAGGAGCTTTCGCTGCGGCAGCATCTCACCGAACAGGACGGTTGACCCATGGCGCTGCTTTCTCTCCTTCGCGCGCCTGCGCCGTTGCCTGCCGCGCCCGTGACCGCGCGGAACGCGATCATCGACATCGGCTCGAACTCCGTTCGCCTGGTCGTCTACAACGGGCCGCCGCGGTTGCCCTCCGTGCTGTTCAACGAGAAGGTGTTGGCCGGCCTGGGCGGCTCCCTCAGCCGCACCGGGAGCATTGATCGAAAGGCGATGGCGATGGCCGCAACGGCCCTCGCGCGCTTTGCGTGGCTGACGCGGGAGATGGCGGTGCCGGAAGTCCGCACCGTCGCCACCGCCGCGGTCCGCGACGCGAGCAACGGGTCCGACCTGATCGCGCTGGCCGCGGCGGAAGGACTTGAGGTCGAGATCCTACCGGGCGAAGCGGAGGCAATCGGATCGGGGTACGGCGTGCTGTCCGCGTTTCCCGACGCGGACGGCATCGTGGGAGATCTGGGCGGCGGCAGCCTCGAACTGGTCCGGGTCTCCGGCGGAGAGGTGCGCGAACGGGCGTCCTTCCCCCTCGGCGTCCTGCGGATCGCCGCCATCCGCGAGAAGGGAAAGGACGCCCTGGCGCGCCACATCGCCGGGGTGTTGAAGAACAGCGGCTGGGCGGGGCGGGGATCGGGACTGCCCTTCTATGTCGTCGGAGGATCTTGGCGCGGGCTCACCCAATGGGACATGCACCTGACGCGGTATCCGCTGCCGATCGTCAACGGCTATGCCATGTCTGCGGCGCGCATCCGCACGCTAGGGGCGATGCTGACGACCGCCAGCAAGCAGGACCTGAAGGCCGTCCCCAACCTGTCCTCGGGCCGGATCCCCACCCTAGGGGACGCAGCCGCGCTGCTCTCAGAGGTGCTGTCGGGCCTAGGCTGCCAACGCACCGTGACGTCCTCCTTCGGTCTTCGCGAGGGGTTGCTCTACCAGGCGCTCGATTCCGAAGCGCGGCGAGAGGATCCGCTGCTGGCCGCAGCACGTGAGGAAGGTCGCCGACTCTCGCGGTTCGAAGAACATGGCGATCTGCTGAACCAGTGGATCGCACCGCTGTTCGCCGACGAGTCCGCGGATCTGGCACGGCTCCGCCACGCCGCTTGCCTCCTTGCCGATGTCGGTTGGCATGCCAACCCGGACTTCCGCGCTGAGCGTGGCGTGGAAATCGCGTTGCATGGCCAATGGGTGGCGATCGATCCGGCTGGCCGCGCGCTGGTGGCGCAAGCGCTGCACACCGCGCTGGGGGGCGGAAGCGATTCGCCGGCACCGCTCCCGACGCTCGCCCGGCCCGAGATGCTGGACACGGCGCGGCGGTGGGGGCTCGCAATCCGACTGGGCCAGCGACTGAGCGGCGGCCTGGGAGCGCCGCTCAACCGAACGCGCCTGGAACGCGCTGGCCGTGCCATCCACCTGCGCTACGCGCCGGTGGATGCTGCCTTGTACGGTGAGGCCGTCGAAAAGCGCCACCGAGCGCTTGCCGCGGCCTTCGGACTGGAAGCCGCGGCAGGGAGCGCGGTTAGCCGCAGCGGAAGCGGGTAACCTTGCCGCCGGCGTCGATGTCGACGTTGAGGCGGTCGGGCCGGAAGTCCATGGTAACGGCACTGTCGGGCGCGATCCACCGCATCGCGCGCGCACCTGAACGGCGCAGCGCTTCCGCTGCCAGGTCGGAGCTTGCGGCCGAGCCGACCAGGTCGGCGAGCGGCTCGATCTTGCACAAACCCTCGCCGAGGGTACCCGTCTCGGGCGGGGCCGACGGCTCCTGCGTCGCGACGGTAGGCGTGCAGCCGGCAAGCGCCACCAGCGGGAAGAGGTACCGGATCATTCTGCAGTCTCCGTCAACGTCATCTTGAGCTTTCCGCCGCCGACCGAGAACGCCATGCGGCCCTCCACCAGCGCGAGGGCGTCGCGCCCAAACTCTTCATAGCGCCATCCCTGGAGAATGGGGAGCTTGTCCCGCTGTCCCGCCGCCAGCGCTTCGAGCTCGTCGGAACGGGCGAGCAGGCGTGCGGCGACGTTGATGTCGCGGGCGCGGATCTTCAGGAGCAGCTTGAGGAGGTCGGCGACGAGCGCCCCTTCCTTGCCCAGCGAGGGCCCGCGCTCGTCGCGGGCAGGCATCTCGGACGCGGGGAGCGGCGTCGCATCCGCCAACGCCGCCATCAGCCGGCCCCCGATGTCGTTCCCCGCCCAGGTCGCCGAGAGCCCGCGCACCTTGGCGAGGTCCGCCTGCTTCTTCGGCGGGTTGCCAGCCAGGTCCGCAATGGTCTCGTCCTTGACGATGCGGCCGCGCGGCAGGTCCTTCCCCTGCGCCTCGAGCTCGCGCCAGCGGGCCAGCGCCTTCAGCCGGCCGAGCACCTCGGGCTTGCGGCTGTTGATGCGGATGCGCTGCCAGGCGAGATCGGGATCGTTGAAATAGTTGGACGGGTTCCCGATCCGCTCCATCTCCTCGTCGAGCCAGTCGCCGCGCCCGGTCTTGCGGAGGCGGTTGAGCATCTTGGGAAAAATCTTGGACAGGTGCGTCACGTCGGCGATGGCGTAATCCAGCTGCCGGCTGTCGAGCGGCCGCCGGCTCCAGTCGGTGAAGCGCGCGCCCTTGTCGACGGTGATGCCCAGATAGGCGTCGACGAGATTGGAGTAGCCGACCTGCTCGCCCTGGCCGAGCGCCATCGCCGCGACCTGCGTGTCGAACAGGGGGTGGGGCGTCTTGCCGGTCAGGTTATAGACGATCTCCAGATCCTGGCCGCCGGCATGGAAGACCTTCAGCACGTCCTCGTTCTCGACCATCAGGTCGAGCAGGGGCTTAAGGTCGATGCCCGGCGCCATCGGGTCGATCGCGGCGGCTTCCTTGTCGTCGGCGATCTGGATCAGGCACAGCTCTGGATAATAGCTGTTCTCGCGCATGAACTCGGTGTCGACGCAGACATAGTCGGCGGTGGCGAGGCGCGCACAGAGATCGGCAAGGGCGGCGCTGTCGGTGATCAACGGATGGATGTGCATCGAATGCCCATAGGCGGTGCTGCGGGTTGACAAAAGGGGGATGGGGAGGGAAGCGGCGGGCCTGCCTTTCCTCGCCGGTTCAGCATGGGCCGGGGATTTCGCGTTGAGAGCGTCGTGCTTGCGAAATCCCGGCTCCCGCTGGGCGGCGCAATCTAGAGATTGCACTATGCACGCCTATCGTACGCACAACTGCAGCCAGCTGGACGCCGACAACGACGGCCAGGAAGTCCGCCTGTCGGGTTGGGTGCACAGGAAGCGCGACCACGGCGGCGTGCTCTTCATCGACCTGCGCGACCATTACGGCATCACTCAGATCGTCGCCGACAGCGATTCGCCGGCGCTGCCGACGCTCGAGTCGCTGCGCGCGGAATCGGTCGTGACCATCGACGGCGTCGTGAAGCGTCGCAGCGAGGCGACGGTCAACCCGAACCTCGCCACCGGCGAGATCGAGGTGTTCGCGCGCGCCGTGACCGTCCAGTCGATGGCCCAGGAACTGCCGATGCCGGTGACGGGCGACGCGGAATACCCCGAGGACATTCGCCTGCGCTATCGCTTCCTTGACCTGCGTCGCGAGAAGGTGCACGCCAACATCATGCTGCGCGCGCAGGTGATCGCCTCGCTTCGCCGCCGTATGATCGACCAGGGCTTCACCGAGTTCCAGACGCCGATCCTGACCGCTTCGTCGCCGGAAGGTGCCCGCGACTATCTGGTGCCGAGCCGTGTCCACCCGGGCAAGTTCTATGCGCTTCCGCAGGCGCCGCAGATGTTCAAGCAGCTGCTGATGGTTGCCGGCTTCGACCGCTATTTCCAGATCGCGCCCTGCTTCCGCGACGAGGATGCGCGCGCCGACCGTTCGCCGGGAGAGTTCTACCAGCTCGACTTCGAGATGAGCTACGTCACGCAGGACGACGTGTTCGCCGCGATCGAGCCGGTGCTGCACGGCGTCTTCGAGGAATTCGCCGACTGGCAGGGCAAGGGCCGCACCGTCAGCGCGCTGCCGTTCCAGCGCATCCCGTACCGCGAATCGATGCTGAAGTACGGCAACGACAAGCCCGACCTGCGCAACCCGCTGATCATCACCGACGTGTCGGAGCTCTTCAAGGGCTCGGGCTTCGGCCGTTTTGCGTCGATCGTGGAAGCTGGCGACGTGGTGCGCGCGGTGCCGGCACCGGGCACGGCCGAAAAGAGCCGCAAGTTCTTCGACGACATGAACAGCTGGGCACAGTCGGAGGGCTTTGCTGGCCTCGGCTATGCCACCCGCAAGGGCGGCGAGTGGGGCGGCCCGATCGCCAAGAACCACGGCGAGGACGGCATGGCCAAGATCGCCGAGGCGCTGGGCCTCGGCCCGGACGACGGCGTGTTCTTCGCCGCCGGCAAGGAGGCGCAGGCTGCCAAACTGGCTGGCCTCGCCCGCACCCGCGTGGCCGACCAGCTCGGCCTGATCGACGACAGCCGCTTCGAATTCTGCTGGATCGTCGACTTCCCGATGTTCGAGTATGACGAGGACGCGAAGAAGGTCGACTTCAGCCACAACCCCTTCTCGATGCCGCAGGGGGAGCTGGAGGCGCTGGAGAGCAAGGACCCGCTCGACATCCTGGCCTATCAGTATGACATCGTCTGCAACGGCATCGAGCTGTCGTCGGGCGCGATCCGGAACCACCGTCCGGAAATCATGTACAAGGCGTTCGAAATCGCCGGCTATTCGCAGGCGGACGTCGACGCGAACTTCGCGGGCATGATCAACGCGTTCAAGTATGGCGCGCCGCCGCACGGCGGCTCGGCACCGGGCGTCGACCGTATCGTCATGCTGCTGGCGGACGAGCCGAACATCCGCGAGGTCATCACCTTCCCGATGACGCAGAAGGCCGAGGACCTGATGATGGGCGCGCCGAGCTTCGTCTCGAACAAGCAACTGCGCGAGCTCAACATCCGGGTGACCGCGGACACGGCGAAGAAGGACACCGCCGAAGCCGTGGCGCCGAGCGCGGCAGGCTGATGCCGAGCTCGCCGGCGCCTATGGTGCGCCGGCGGGTTTGCGGAACGGCACGGGGGCTCGCGCGCTTGTAGCGGCATGACCCTCCGCCTTTCCGATCACGAGACCGGCGCCAAATACCAGGGCGACTATGACGAGGATCTGAAGGCGCTTCAGAAGCAGCTACAGCACATCCAGGTCGCGCACATCGTGCATGGCCGCTCCGCTATCGTCATGTTTGAAGGTTGGGATGCTGCGGGCAAGGGTGGGATCATCCAGCGGCTGACCGCCCGCTGGGACCCTCGGCACTTTCAGATCCATCCCGTCGCGGCTCCAACGGACGAAGAGCGCGCCCGCCATTTCCTCTGGCGGTTCTGGCGGGATCTCCCGCCGGCGGGCTCGATCGCGCTGTTCGATCGCAGCTGGTATGGACGCGTACTGGTGGAGCGGGTGGAGAGGCTCGCTACTTCCGACGCATGGCAGCGCGCCTATGGCGAGATCAACGCGTTCGAGGCGCAGCAGGTCGCGTCCGGCACCACGCTGGTGAAGCTGTTCGTGCATGTGACGCAGGAGGAGCAGGACGAGCGGCTGCGCGCGCGGATCGAGGATCCCTGGAAACGCTGGAAAACCGGGCCAGACGATTTCCACAATCGCAGCCGGCGGGCGGACTATCTGGAGGCAATGGCGGACATGTTCGCCCGCACCGACACGCCGCAGGCGCCATGGATCGCGATCGACGGAAACAACAAAAAAGCCGCCCGAATCGCGGCACTCACCGCGATCGCCGAGCGACTGGAAAGGGCGGTTCCGATGGATCCGCCGCCGCTGACCGGCGAGTTGGCCACCCTCAGGGACCAACTCGCCGGCGGTTAACGATTAGGCTGCCGAGAAGACGTCGTTCTCGTCGCGGACGCGCAGCTTGCCGTCGGCGATCGCGAACACTGCGCCATGAATGCTCAGGCGGCCGTCCTCGACCCGTTCCTTGACGAACGGGAAGGTCATCAGATTGGCCATGGAGACGCGGACGCCTTCCTGCTCCAGCGCGGCCTGGCCCTCGGGGCCGTCACCATATTGCGCGAGAACGCGGTCGCGGGCTTCGTCGAGCAGGTCGATCCAGTGGGCGACGAAGCCGCCTTCGCCGGGCACCGCATGCTCCAGGCTGCGGGTAAGCGCTGCGTTGACGCCGCCGCAGGCACCGTGGCCCATGACGAGGATTTCTTCGACTTCGAGCTTGGTCACGGCGAATTCGAGTGCCGCGGAAACGCCGTGGCGGCCACCGCCGACTTCGAACGGCGGCACCAGGTTCGCTACGTTGCGGACCACGAACACCTCGCCGGGGCGGGTGCCGAACACGGTCGCCGGATCGACTCGGCTGTCCGAGCAGGCGATGATCATCACCCGCGGAGACTGGCCCGTCTTGAGCTCCGCCCAGCGCTCGCGTTCTTCCTGCCATTCACCGCCGCGGAAGCGGTAATAGCCTTCGATGAGGTCGGTCATGCGTGTCATAGGGATCCGACTATCAAAGCCCGCGGGGCGAGGCGAGTAACAAACGATTTCTGCGCGCGGCCTTTCGCGTGCGCCCGGGGCAAGCTCACTTGCGGCGCTCGGCGGTTGTGGGAGCGCCCCGCGAGCGCTATCTGGCGCCCATGAACGAGATGACGCCGCTCGCCCGCCCGCCCCGCGAACGCAAGCCCGACTGGATCCGCGTCAAGGCGCCGACATCGGCCGGTTTCGCCGCGACGCGGGCGCTGATGCGGTCCAAGAGCCTGACGACCGTCTGCGAGGAAGCGGCGTGCCCGAACATCGGCGAGTGCTGGTCCAAGAAGCACGCGACGGTGATGATCCTGGGCGATACCTGCACCCGGGCCTGCGCCTTCTGCAACGTGAAGACCGGCATGCCGCGCGCCGTCGATCCGATGGAGCCGAAGAACGTCGCCGATGCCGCCGCTCAGATGGGGCTGAACCACATCGTCATCACCTCGGTCGATCGCGACGACCTGCCGGATGGCGGTGCGAAGCAGTTCGTGAAGGTGATCGAGGCGATCCGCAACGCCAACCCCACGACGACCATCGAGATCCTGACGCCCGACTTCCGCAACAAGCATGAAGCGGCGGTCGAAGCGATCGTTGCCGCACGTCCGGACGTCTACAACCACAATCTGGAAACGGTGCCGCGGCTTTATCCGACCATCCGCCCGGGCGCACGCTACTACGCGTCGCTGCGCCTCCTGGAGAGCGTGAAGAAGCTCGACCCGTCGATTTTCACCAAGTCGGGCGTGATGCTGGGACTGGGCGAGGAGCGCCTGGAGATCCACCAGGTGATGGACGACATGCGTTCGGCCGACATCGATTTCCTTACGATGGGCCAGTATCTCCAGCCGACGCCGCGGCATGCGAAGGTGGCTGAGTTCGTGACGCCAAAGGCGTTCGACGCCTATGCCGCGATTGCACGCGCCAAGGGATTCCTGCTGGTGGCGTCCTCGCCGCTCACGCGGTCGAGCTACCATGCGGGCGACGACTTCGAGAAGATGCGCGCCGCACGCGAGGCCAAGCTCGGCGTGGCGCGGGGCTGAACGCGATGCCGCGCCATTCTGAAACGCGCCATCTGCCCTACACGCCGGAACAGATGTTCGAACTTGTCGCCGACGTCGGTCGCTACGGCGAGTTCCTGCCTTGGGTGAGCGCGACGCGTGTCCGCTCGAACAGCGAAAGCGAGATGGTTGCCGACATGGTCGTCGGCTTCAAGGGCCTGCGTGAGACCTTCACCTCGAAGGTTTCCAAGGAGCGACCGGGCCACATCCGCGTCGACTATCTCGATGGGCCGTTGAAGTATCTGAACAACGACTGGAAATTCCGGTCGGACGGGCAGGGCGGCACGCTGGTCGACTTCTGCGTCGACTTCGCGTTCAAGAACCGCATGTTCGAGCTTCTCGCCGGGCAGGTGTTCGATCGTGCGCTTCGCAAGATGATCGGCGCCTTTGAGGAACGCGCCGCGGTGCTTTACGGGGCGGGGGGTAGTTCCTCCTCTAGCCCAACGCCCGGCAGCAGCAGTTCGAGCGCCCACAGCGCTGCTTGAAGCCGGACATCCCCGCGGTCTGCCGCGGGGAAATGGCGTGAGTCCGCCATCACATGTTGGGGATCGCCGCCGCGCTCGGCGCGTGCGAACACCACCGTTCCCACCGGCTTCTTCTCCGTTCCACCGCCGGGACCGGCAACACCGGTGATCGCCACGCCGACATCGGCGTCGGTCACTTCGATCAGTCCCTGTGCCATGCTCCAGGCGGTCGCGATCGACACGGCGCCGAACGTCTCCAGGACGTCGGTGCTGACGTTCAGCACCTTCGCCTTCAGTTCGTTGGAATAGGTAACCAGCCCGCCCTCGAACACTTCGGAGGAGCCGGGAATGGCGGTGATCGCCGCCGAGACGAGGCCGCCGGTGCAGCTTTCCGCAACGGCAATGCGACGACCGGCGGCGCGGTTTTCCTCGACCACGCGGCGTGCGGCCTCAACGAGCGGGGAGGGGAGAATGGTGTCCATCTTCTTATTCCTTGCCGGCCGGGCAGACCGGCAGGCGCATCATCGGGCGCGGGCTTGCGGCGTCGGCCTGCGCGAACAGCACGAGCAGTGCGGCGGTGTTACGAGCCGGAAGCGGCTGCACCAGCGTCAGCGCCCGTTCTACGGTGGGGCAGTCCTTCGGCTTCAGGTCGCCAGTGACGAGAGGTGCGACCAGCGCTCCGATCATCGGCTTGGCAAAGGCGGAGTCGAGCATCTGGCTCACGTCCGGACCAGCGATCTTGAGCAGCGCTTTGCGGGCCTCCGGCCACGCACGCTCGGACTCCGCCTCATATTTCGAGAGGAGCGCACCGCTCGTCTGCCGCAGCAGGGCCTTCGCCGGCAATGCGGCCGCGCAACGCTGCCCCGTCTGTCGGATCAGGTCGGGGGCGACGAACAACACCAGCGCCTCCGCTTCGGTGCGGGTAACACAGGCGTTGGTCTGCGCCTGCGCGGTTCCTGCCGTCGCGAGTAGCGCAGCCAGCGCCGCTGAGAAAAAGGGCTTCATCCTGCCTCCGGGATCCGGACGGTGGCGATCGCCTGCGCGGTGATGCCCTCGCCGCGACCGGTGAAGCCCAGCCGCTCCGTGGTGGTTGCCTTGATGCTCACCTGGTCCTCGGAAAGCGCCAGCAGGTCTGCGATCCGGGTGCGGATCGCCTCGCGATGCGGTCCGATCTTCGGAGCCTCGCAGATCAGCGTCAGGTCGACGAAGTCGATGATCCCGCCCTTCGCGCGGATCAGGTCTGCGGCATGAACGAGAAAACGGTCGGATGCAGCGCCCTTCCACTGCGAGTCGCTGGGCGGGAAGTGCGTGCCGATGTCACCGGCGCCGATCGTCCCAAGCAGCGCGTCGGTGAGGGCATGGAGCCCCACGTCTGCGTCGCTGTGGCCGGAAAGGCCGCGGTCGTGCGGGATCCGGATGCCGCCGAGCCACAGTTCCTCGCCCGCCTCGAGTCGGTGGACGTCGTAGCCGGTGGCGCTGCGGACGCGGAAGCGCGCCTCAGCGCGCGCTTCGGCCGCGGCAAAGTCGCCGGGATAGGTGACTTTCTCGAGCATGATATCTCCCATCACCGGCACGACCTTGCCTCCGGCGGCGCGCAGCAGTTGTGCGTCATCTGTCGGCTCGACCTCCGCCGCCCAGCCGCGGTGTGCCGCGACAATAGCGGAAAAGGCGAATGCCTGCGGTGTCTGGACACGCACCAGTTCTTCGCGCGGTACGACCTCGCCAAGCGCATCCCCGACGGCCCGTGCGACGGTGTCCGCCACCGGCAGCACCGGCACCGCCCCCGGCGCAGCATTCAGCGCGCTCAGCAGCCGGTTGATGACGTCGGCGTTCAGAAACGGACGCGCCGCATCGTGGATCAGCACCCGGTCGGCGCCCCCCGTTGCCGCGATCGCCTCCAAACCTGCGAGCACCGACAGACGGCGCGTGGCGCCGCCTTCGACGCGGGGCACGGGGCCGAGAGCGGCTTCCAGCGCCTCCACCTGATCGGCACCCGTCACCACCAGAACGTGATCGATGCCAGGGTGGCCGGCGAGGGCGGCATGGCTGTGCGCCACCATCGGCCGACCGGCGACCGATGCGAATTGCTTGGGAAGCGCGCTGCCAGACCGTTCGCCACGACCTGCGGCGACGATCAGCGCGACCGTGCGATGGCCGTTCATGCGGCGCCGGTTAGCGCAAGCGGCTGCGCGCCGCCAGCCTTGCCTAGTGCGGCCCAGTCGCGTACAGGCTGCCCGTTTTTCAGGCACATCCGATGCAGACCCTCGCTCCCATCCAGATCGGTCCTGTGACCGTTTCCGCGCCGGTGATCCTCGCGCCCATGACGGGCGTGACCGATCTGCCGTTCCGACGCATCGTGCGCCGATACGGCTCCGGTCTCAACGTCACCGAGATGATCGCCAGCCAGGCGGCCATTCGCGAGACTCGCCAATCGATCCAGAAGGCAGCGTGGGATCCGGCCGAAGAGCCGGTGTCGATGCAGCTGGTCGGCTGCACGCCCGCGGAGATGGCCGAAGCCGCGAAGCTCAGCGAGGAGCGGGGCGCGGCGATCATCGACATCAACATGGGATGTCCGGTTCGCAAGGTGACGAACGGGGATGCCGGGTCGGCGTTGATGCGCGACCTAAAGCTCGCGGCGGCACTCATCGACGCGACGGTGAAGGCGGTGAAGCTGCCCGTAACGGTCAAGATGCGGATGGGTTGGGACCACAGCAGCCTCAACGCGCCGGAACTCGCCCGGATTGCCCAGGATCTCGGCGCGCGGATGGTGACGGTCCACGGCCGCACCCGCAACCAGATGTACAAGGGCGAGGCGGACTGGGCGTTCATCCGCAGCGTGAAGGACGCCGTGTCGATCCCGGTGATCGCGAACGGCGACATCTGCTCAGTCGAGGATGCGCGAAAGGCGCTCGACCAGTCCGGCGCCGATGGCGTGATGATCGGTCGCGGCGCCTATGGGCGCCCGTGGCTCCTGCGGCAGGTGATGGACGCGCTGACGGACGGAACCGAGCGCGCGGACCCGACGCTCGACGAGCAATTTCTCCTGATTGCAGAGCATTACGAGATGATGCTGGAGCATTATGGCACCGAAGTGGGTGTGAACATGATGCGCAAGCACATCGGTTGGTACACGCGCGGCCTGCATGGGTCCGCCGAGTTCCGCAACAAGGTGAACCAAGAGGCGGATCCGGCCGTCGTCCGGCGGATGCTGGCCGAGTTCTACGCCCCCTGGCGCTCCCGCGCGGCTGCTTGAGCCGTATCGACGTGACAGGCGGCACTGCCGCACCATTCAGCGGAGAGCCGGGGCCGGCGGACTGGTTCGCGGCGCTGCCGGTCGCGGCGCTAGTGGTGCGGCCGGATGGAACCGTCGCCCATGCGAACAGCGCCTGCGAAAGCCTGCTGAACCATTCGGAACGCGCGATGCAGGGCCAGCCGGTCGATCTGCTTGTCCGCCTCCCGGCCGGGCCCGCGGTACGGCGGGACGGGCACGGATTCGCCGCATATGACGTCGAACTCGTGCTCGATCGCACAGGGCCGGTGCGCGCCGACTATGTCGAGGGAGCCCTGCCGGAGCAGCCGGGGTGGCGCATCGTCACCATCCATCCGGAAGGGGCGTCGCGCCGCTTTGCCAGTGCGGGCGAACGGGGTGGGGCCCGAGCCGCTATCGGCGCTGCCGCGATGCTCGCGCACGAAATCAAGAATCCGCTTTCCGGGATCCGGGGCGCCGCGCAGTTGCTTGCGCAGGTGGGGCAGGAGGACGAGCGGCGGGAGCTCACCAGCCTGATCACGGCGGAGGTCGACCGAGTCGCCGCGCTGATCGACCGGATGGAGGACTTCACCGACCAGCGGCCCCGGACACTCGAAGCGCGCAACATTTATCCGTTGATCGCGCATGCGCGGCAGATCGCTGCTGCGGGCTTCGCGAGCAGGATCCTCATCGAGGAGCGGTTCGATCCCTCGCTGCCTGATGTGCTGCTCGAGAGCGACGCCTTTGTGCAGTTGTTGCTCAACCTCCTCAAGAACGCCGCTGAGGCACTGGGCGAAACGGCGGCGCCCCGGATCACGCTGGCGACGGCCTATCGGCATGGCGTCTCCGTGAGCGGGGGGCGCGGCAAACCAAGCCGGCCGCTGCCGATCGAGTTGTGCGTGATCGATAACGGTCCTGGCGCGCCTCCCGATCTGGCGGAGCATCTGTTCGAACCCTTTGTCTCCGGAAAGCGGGAGGGACGTGGACTCGGGCTGCCGCTGGTGGAGAAGCTGGTCGGCGAGCTTGGAGGCGTGATCCGCTACGCCCGCGAAGGGGAGCCGCCCTCGACCGTCTTCCGTATCCTCTTGCCGAGAGCACCCGACGCATGATCGACGCCTCCGTTCTGGTCGTGGACGATGACGCGAGCATTCGCACCGTCATCGCGCAGGCGCTGCGGCGCGACGGCTATCGGGTCTCGGCCGCTGCCTCCCTCACGCAGCTTCGGGCGGAGATCGGGGCTGCGCTGCCGGACGTGCTGATCACCGATGTCGTCCTGCCGGATGGAGACGGGCTGGAGATGGCGACCAAGCTGCGGGCCGAGCACCCCGGCCTGCCGATCATCGTGCTCTCTGCGCAGAATACGCTGACGACGGCGGTGCGGGCGAACGAGGCCGGCGCCTTCGACTATCTTCCCAAGCCCTTCGACCTGGACGTGCTCGGAATGGCGGTGAAGGCGGCGCTCGCTCGACGCACCAGCGCACCTGCGGACCCGGGCGAGGCGATCGACGCCAATCTCCCGCTGATCGGGCGCTCGCCCGCGATGCAGGACGTATACCGCGTGATCGCCCGGGTGGTGTCCAGCGACCTGACAGTGCTGATCTCCGGCGAGTCGGGAACCGGCAAGGAGCTGGTCGCCCGCGCCCTGCACGACCTCGGCCCTCGCCGCCGAGCTCCCTTCATCGCGCTCAACATGGCGGCGATCCCGCGTGAGCTTATCGAAGCGGAATTGTTCGGGCACGAGCGCGGCGCCTTCACCGGCGCTGCCCAGCGCGTCGCTGGCAAGTTTGAGCGGGCCGCGGGCGGTACGCTGTTTCTCGACGAGATCGGCGACATGCCAATGGAGGCACAGACGCGCCTCCTGCGCGTGCTGCAATCGGGTGAGTTCACGACCGTCGGCGGTGCCAGGACCATCCGCGCGGACGTTCGCATCGTGGCGGCAACCAACCGGGATCTTGCGTCCCTGGTGCAGGCGAACGCCTTTCGCGAAGACTTGTTCTATCGTCTGAACGTGGTGCCGGTCGCCCTGCCGGCGCTCCGGGAGCGGCGGCAGGACATCGCCTTGCTTGCCCGGCATTTCCTGAACCGCGCAGCCGAGGAAGGTCTTCCGCGCCGATCCCTTTCCGCAGACGCCGTCGCCGCGCTGGAGGAGCATGACTGGCCGGGCAACGTTCGTGAGCTCGAGAACCTGATGCGGCGCTGCGCAGTCCTGGGACGGGACGAGCGGATCAGCGCCGACGAACTCCGCGGTTCCTTCGGCGACGCTACGCGCAGCCTTGCGCCTGCCGAGGGGGAAGGGGCGATCGACGGAGCGGTCCGCGCCTTTCTCCGGCGCCTCGCAAACGATAGCCCGCAGGCGCTGGACGACGGCACCCTCTATGACCGGGTGATCGCGGAGGTCGAGCGTCCGCTGATCGAGGCGATGCTGGAGCGGCACGGCAACAACCAGTTGCGGGCGGCGCGGGCGCTGGGCATCAACCGCAACACGCTGCGCAAGCGCCTGGATGACCTGGCGATCGAGCCGGGAATGGCCCGAACGCCTCCCCGCTGAGCAGCCACCATCCATCCGACGCCGACGATTATGTGTTTTCTCGGCAACAGTAACGTTGTACGCCATGACGGATGGTCAATGGCGCGAGGATGGAGAACAGGCGGAGCTTCACGCTCCCGACGCGCTTCGTTCCAGCCATAGAATTCGGCGTTCTGGCAATCGCCATCGCGGTGGGTGTCGGCAGCTACTTCGTCCTGTCCGGAGGAGAGCGGCAGCATCTGCTCACCCCTCCGGTGATGGCGCTGCTCCTCGTCTCCAACCTGCTGCCTTGCATGGCGCTGCTGGTGTTGCTGGGGCGTCGCGCGGCCAAGAAGCGGGCTGCGTCTATCGGAGGCGGCGGCGCGCTGCACGTCCGCCTCGTCGCGATGTTCTCGCTGCTGGCAAGCGTCCCCATGCTGCTGGTCACCATCTTCGCATCGCTGCTGTTCCAGACGGGTGTGGAGTTCTGGTTCTCCGATCAGGCGCGCAGCATGCTGGTCGATGCCCGCGCGCTGACGCAGGAAAGCTACCGGCAGATCCTCAGCTACGTTCGCAACGAAGTCGTGACCATGGCGGGCGACCTCGGCCCGGTCCTGCGGGAGTATCCGACGGACCAGCTGGAGGTGCAGCAGTTCTTCGCGCAGCAGGCCTACTACCGGAACCTGTCGGAAGCCGTCATCTTCTCCATCTCGCCCAAGGGAGAACTCCAGACACAGCTCTTCTACAACCCCACGGATCGCGATCTCTCGACGGAGTTCGACATGAGCCGGGTCCGCGCGCTGTCGGTCAGCGACGCCATTACGGACATCAAGAACGGGCGATCGCGGTCGGTCACTCGCATCCCCGGCGTCGACAACCTGTACCTGTACGGCGGGCGCGAGTGGGACATGACCAAATACCTGGCCTTGTCCGGCCGCGCGGAGACGATGCTGAAGAGTTACCAGGCATTTCTCGGCAGATCCGGCTCGATCCAGTTGCGGTTCAATATCTCGCTGTTCGTCATCTCCCTGATGATCGTGGGGCTCGCCGTCTGGGTGGCGCTGGTCGTGGCGGATCGCCTCGTGCGTCCCGTGGGCGAACTGGTGCAAGCCGCAGACCGGGTTGCCGGGGGCGACCTGACTGCGCGCGTCGCCATTCCGCGGCGGATGGATGAGATCGGCACCCTCGCAACCGCCTTTAATCTCATGACCCAGCGGCTAAACGAGCAGACCAGCGCCCTGGTGAAGGCGAACGAACAGATCGACAGCCGACGCGCCCTCATTGAGGCGGTGATGTCCGGCGTCAGCGCCGGTGTCATCTCGGTCGGGCCCGATCGCGCCATCCGGGTGATCAACGCCTCTGCTGCCAATCTTCTGGGCGTCGATGCGGCAGCGGCAGTCGGAAAACCGCTTGCTGCCGTGGCTGCCGAACTCGACGCGACGCTCGCAGGAGACGCCCGAGAGGCGATCGTCCAGCTGCAGGCGCGGGGAGAGGCGAAGACGCTAGCCGTCAAGATCACACGGGACGACGGCAGCTTCATCTTGACCTTCGACGACATCACCCAGCAGTTGCTGGACCAGCGTCGCGCCGCCTGGTCGGACGTGGCACGGCGCATCGCGCATGAGATCAAGAACCCGCTCACCCCGATCCAGCTCGCCGCCGAGCGGCTCAAGCGGCGGTATGGCCGGCAGATCGAGAATGACGACGGCACCTTCGCAAAGCTGACCGATACGATCGTGCGGCAGGTGGGCGACCTGCGCCGGATGGTCGACGAGTTCTCGTCCTTTGCCCGCATGCCCAAGCCCGTCTTCCATGAAGAGTCGATGCTCGACATCGCGCGCCAGGCGGTGTTCCTGCACGAAGTTGCCCATCCCGATATCACCTTCACCCTCATCGCGGAGGATGGCCTCCCGCCCGTCGTCTGCGACCGCCGCCAGTTCGGCCAGGCGCTCACCAACATCGTCAAGAATGCCGTCGAAGCGGTTGAAGGGCGGCCGGAAAACGCGCCCAAGGGCGAGATCTGCGTCAGCCTTCAGGAAGTCGGCGCTGGTCAGTTGCAGCTGACGGTCAGCGACAACGGGATCGGCCTTCCAGTGGAGCGGGATCGGATCGTCGAGCCGTATATGACCACGCGTGCACGGGGCACGGGCCTCGGCCTCGCCATCGTCAAGAAGATCGTCGAAGAGCATTTCGGCAACATCAGCTTCGGCGATCGCCCCGGGGGCGGCACCGTCGTCACCATCACACTCGACCTGAACGTCCTTGCAGCACTGGAGGGAGAGGGGGCAGCTTCCGACTATACCGCCCCCGAAGAGTCTCAGCGCCAGGCAATGCTTACCCGTAACGGAACACTCCGCTCATGAAGCTCGATATCCTTGTCGTCGATGACGAAACCGACATCCGCGATCTCGTCTCCGGTGTGCTGGAAGACGAGGGCTATGAAACGCGGGGTGCTGCCGACAGCGATGGGGCGCTGGAGGCGATCGCCGCAAGGCGTCCGTCACTGGTGCTGCTCGACGTGTGGCTGCAGGGTTCGCGACTGGACGGGCTCGAACTGCTCGACGTCATCAAGGAGCGGGACCCCACGCTTCCCGTGCTGGTGATCTCCGGCCACGGCAACATCGACACTGCGGTGGCGGCGATCCGTCGCGGTGCGGTCGACTTCATCGAGAAGCCGTTCGAGGCAGAGCGCCTGCTGTTCCTGGTAGAACGCGCGACCGAAACCGAGCGGCTGCGCCGCGAGGTCGCTTCGCTGCGCGCATCGGCAGGTCGTGAGGATGACCTGACCGGCAGTTCGGCGGCGATCAATACCGTTCGCGCGACGCTCAAGCGCGTGGCCTCCACCGGCAGCCGCGTGCTCATCACCGGCGGCCCCGGCATCGGCAAGGAAGTCGCGGCCCGCCTGCTTCATGGCTGGAGCCAGCGCGCCGCTGCGCCCTTTGTAATCGTGAGCGCCGCGCGGATGACGCCCGAGCGCGTGGAAGAAGAGCTGTTCGGGGTGGAGGAGGGGGGTGAGCTCGTCCGCCCGGGTCTGCTCGAACAGGCGCATGGCGGCACCTTGTTCCTGGACGAGATCGCCGACATGCCGATCGCGACCCAGGCGCGCATCCTGCGGGTGCTGACCGATCAGAGCTTCACACGCGTCGGGGGCCAGCGCGTCGTCAAGGTGGACGTGCGGGTCGTCTCCGCTACCGCGCGGAACCTGCAGGACGAGATCGCGGAGGGCCGTTTCCGCGAAGACCTCTACTACCGCCTCAACGTCGTTCCGGTCGTGATCCCGGCGCTTACCGAGCGCCGCGAGGACATACCGGCACTGGTGGAGCATTTCGTCGCGCATTACGCCTCTGAGCGGCGGGTGCCGACGCCGGAGATCGCTCCGGATGCGATGGTGGCGCTGCAATCCTATGAATGGCCGGGCAACGTTCGCCAGCTGCGCAATGTCGTCGAGCGCACCGTGATCCTTGCGCCGGGCAACCGCATTGGCCGGATCGACGTGGACCTGCTTCCTCCGGAAGTGCTCGGTACGCCAGGCGAGGGGAGCGGCGGGCTGGGTGCCAATGCCATCATGGGGGCGCCGCTCCGCGAGGCGCGGGAGTCGTTCGAGCGGGAGTATCTGCGCGTGCAGATCCGGCGCTTTTCAGGGAACATCTCGCGCACTGCGAGCTTCATCGGCATGGAGCGTTCGGCGCTTCACCGAAAACTGAAGTTGCTCGGCATCACCGAAACCCGCGGCGACGAGTAGCATGGTGGACGCGGCCGCTTCCGCGTCCTAAGTCAGCCCCGCACCGTCGCGGGGACGGGGCAATGCGGGAGAACCCGCCAAAAACAAAGGGCAGGACATGGCCGAGAAGCAGAGCTCGCTCCAGGATCTCTTCCTCAACGCGCTTCGGCGCTCCAAGACACCAGTAACGATGTTCCTCGTGAAGGGCGTAAAGCTGCAGGGCATCGTCACGTGGTTCGATAATTTTTCGGTGCTGCTGCGGCGCGACGGACAGTCGCAGCTGATCTACAAGCACGCCATCTCCACCATCATGCCAGCAGGGCAGGTCGATCTTGACCCGATCGTGGCTGCCGCTGCGGAGCAAAGCTCGCGCAACGCGCTGCTTCAGGAGATCTTCCTGAACGCGGTTCGGAAGAACCACGAGAGCGTCACCATGTTCCTGGTCAACGGCGTGATGCTGCAGGGGCAGATCGCTGCCTTCGATCTCTTCTGCATGCTGCTGCAGCGCGATGGTGTTTCGCAGCTGGTCTACAAGCATGCCGTGTCGACGATCCAGCCCGCGCATCCGCTCAACTTGGCCGAGGAACAAGCCGGATCGGACGCAGATTGAGCGGCGGGTTCGAACGCGACGTCGAGGAGTTTTCGCGCGGCGCGCGTGCGCTGATCGTGCTCCCGGACATGGGTGGATCGGCGCGCGATGCGGACGCTCGTCTCGCGGAGACGGCGGGGCTCGCGCTGGCAATCGGCGTCGAAGTGCAGGAGCGCGTGGCCCTGCGCGTACGACAACCGCGCGCCGCCACGCTGATCGGCAGTGGGCAGGTCGACGCGCTCGCCGAGACGGTTCGCGACCAGGAGCTGCAGCTCGCGGTATTTGATGCCGCCCTCACGCCGATCCAGCAGCGGAACCTGGAGAAGGGCCTTGGCTGCAAGGTCATCGATCGCACCGGCCTGATCCTGGAGATCTTCGGCGAACGTGCGCGCACGGCCGAGGGACGCCTGCAGGTGGAGCTTGCCCACCTGGATTATCAGGCCGGCCGTCTGGTCCGCAGCTGGACCCACCTCGAACGGCAGCGGGGCGGCTTCGGCTTTCTGGGCGGCCCTGGTGAAACGCAGATCGAGGCCGACCGTCGCCTGATCCGCGACCGCATGGCGCGGCTGCGGCGCGAACTCGAGAGCGTGTCGCGCACCCGCGGGCTGCACCGCGACCGCCGGCAACGGGCCCCTTGGCCGGTCGTCGCGCTGGTGGGCTATACCAACGCCGGCAAGTCTACGCTGTTCAATCGGTTGACCGGGGCGGAGGTGATGGCAGAGAACCTGCTCTTCGCCACGCTTGATCCTACGCTTCGGCAAATCTCGTTGCCGGGCGTGGACAAGGTGATCCTGTCGGACACGGTGGGCTTTGTCTCGGAACTGCCGACCCAACTCGTTGCAGCGTTCAAGGCGACCCTGGAAGAGGTTGTTTCGGCCGACCTGCTCGTCCACGTCCACGACATCGCGCACCCGGACACCCAGGCTCAGGCGGACGATGTCGAGGCGGTGCTCTCGGAGATCGGCGTGGACGAAGCCACGCCTCGGATCGAAGCCTGGAACAAGCTGGACCTTCTGGAGCCCGACGACCGAACCGAGCTTGAAGGCGAGGCGTCGCGTCGCGACGATGTCGTCGCGATCTCAGCACTGACCGGGGAGGGGGTGGACACGCTCCTTCGCACCATCGCCGATCGCCTGACCCAAGGACATCGGCGCTATCGCATCGCCCTGGCCCCGGAAGACGGCGCCAGCGCGGCGTGGCTGCACGCCCATGGCGAGGTCATCGACCACTGGATGGAGGGTTCGAGCGCCTTGTACGATGTCCGCATGGCGCCAGCGGACTATGAGCGGTTCCTCACACGCTGAGTGAGGAACCGTCTCACTTACGAGCGCTCAGCGGTCTTGGCCGCGGCCCAGAGCGCTTCCTTTTCGTCCAAGGTCAGTTCGGGAAACGACGGTCCCGCATGTGCTTCCATGGCAGCGAAGCGGCGCTCGAACTTGGCATTGGCGCTCCGTAACGCTGCCTCGGGATCAACGTCGAGGTGCCGGGCCCAGTTCACGACGGCGAAGAGCAGGTCGCCGACTTCCTCTTCCAATTCCGTCGGCGGAGCACCTTCGATTTCAAGCAGTTCCTCGTCGATCTTCGCACGGGGACCGCTCGCATCGGGCCAGTCGAAGCCCACGCGCGCGGCCCGCTTCTGGAGTTTTTCGGCGCGGCTAAGCGCCGGCAGGCCGAGCGCGACGCCGCCAAGCGCGCCGCCACTTTCGTTCGTCGTCTTTGCGCCGCGCTCGGCAGCCTTGATCGCTTCCCAGCCGGGGCTCGCCGTGGCGTCGCCAAAGATGTGCGGATGACGGCGCTCCATCTTGTCGCTGATCGCCGCAACCACGTCCGGCAAGGCGAACTGGCCGGCTTCCTCGGCGATGCGGCTGTGGAACACGACCTGCAGCAGCAGGTCGCCAAGTTCTTCCTTCAGGTCCGGCACGTCACCGCGGGCGATTGCGTCGGCAACCTCATAGGCTTCTTCGATCGTGAACGGGGCAATCGTGGCAAAGGTCTGAGCGCGATCCCATTCGCACCCATGCTCAGGATCCCGAAGGCGTGCCATGATCCTGACCAACCGCTCGATCATCGAAACGACCCCACTTCCGAAGAATACATGTTGCCGCCAGTTAGAAAAGACACATTCTCCGCCAGATAGAAATGACACCGCCTCGTGGCAGCGGGGGCAGCGTGGAGCCCCCCAAGCAGCGCAGCGCTGCCCCCGCTGTGGCGCTGCCT